>CABRIC010000056.1 GCA_902470905.1 uncultured Collinsella sp.
CTACACAAGGAGTATCGTCGGCAGCGTCAGATGTGTATAAGAGACAGCCAAAACCATGCTCGAGGATTCCCGTTGCAACCGCATGGTCGGGATGCGAGCTCAGCCCGGGATAGCGCACGTTGCGCACCATCTCGTTGGCGGCCAGATACTCGGCCAGCGCACGGGCGCGGTCGAAATACGCCTGCATGCGGACGTCGAACGAGTCCGGCCCGCGCTCCAGCACACCGGCCTCGTCAGCAGGCATTTCTAGCTTGGCCAAGCCACAGCCCTCAAGCAGGGCATGCGCGCACTCAGCCGCGGCATCCACGCGATGGCGCTTGAGCTGCGAGCGCGCGACCGATACGGCAACCAACTTGCGCGGAGCCTTGCCGGCGCACACGCGATCGAGCGCCTCGAGCGACAGCACGGCACCCAAACGCAGCGAATCGCAGCCAAAAGCTGACGCCACGGTATTGTCCACAACCAGCAGCGCATGGGCCTCACGCGCCGCGCGGCCCAGAGCGCGAAGGTCGGGCACACGCAGGCCAAAGCCACCGATGGAGTTCACAAACCACCACAGGTGCGGCACCTCGGCATCAAACGAAGCATCAAAGTTCTCGGACGCGGCGACAAACGCCTCAACGGATGACGAGCCTACCAGCGCGACATCGCAGCCATCAAAGCCGCGCACAAACGCATCGGCAAAGTCATCGGCAAACGCGACCAGGCGGTCACTGGGACGCACAATACCCAGCAGCGACAGCGCTGCCGGCACATGCGGGGCCGCAAGCAACCGCGCCTCACGCGCGCCGGTCCTCAAAGCCCAGGCCTCTTCTATCTGCTGTACGCCCATACGGTACCGCCCCTTCAAAAGCAAAAACCCACGATGCGGATGTTCCCCGCATCGTGGGCAACGGCTGCAGTATAGCGCCGATATGCGACGAATCGCCTAGATGTTGAGCACGTGGTAGGTCACGCTCGCACACGGAGCGTCAACGGTCACGCCATAGGTCTCGGGGTAGATGCGCGTCGAAAACGCGAGCACGCCATCGTTCACAAACACCTCGACCGACGAGACATCACCGACAATGCGCACGTTACGAATCTCGTCGACGGGCTCCCAGCGCACGGTACGACCGCAGCCGGCAGAAGCGCGACCTTCATCGGTAAATCGCATCTCAAAGCGCGAGGGCAGTTCGCCCTCGGCGGGCGCAAACGACAGCTCCAGCTCGCCATCAACGGTCGCGGCAAACGTGCCGTCGACGCCGTCAACAAAAACGTCAATGCAGGTGTCGCCGGCAACCTCCAACGAACCCTCCCCCACACGCACCGAGGTATAATGGCGCTCGATCTCGCGCACCGGCTGCTGCAGCACCACGCCGCCGGCACCGGCTGTAAGCTCACGCGGCACCGTCATGCAGTGCTGCCAGCCGCACACCACGGTGGGTGCGTTGCCATAGGTCGGCTCATCGGGCATGCCCATCCAGCCGATCAGAATGTGGCGACCGTCCTCAGCCGTGAACTCCTGCGGTGCATAGAAGTCAAAACCGGCGTCCCACAGGCGGAACTCGCCCAGCTCATAGGTACCGTCAACACCGGTAATGTCGCCCGTTACAGGCATGTAGCCAGCAGCGTACACGTTGCCGCGGTCCCAACGACCGCCCTCGAGCCCCTGAGGAGAGAAGGACAGGAACTTCACCGGCACACCGTCATCGGCCTTAAGCTCAAGATACCCCGGGCACTCCCACATAAACCCAAAGCGCTCGGGCGTAGACACGCGGCTCTCGAGCTCCCAGCTCAGCATATCGGCCGAACAATACACCAGGATCTCGCCCACATCGCGACCGGCGCCCTCGCCATGCATGGCGCAAAAACGGCTCTCGACATGCGGACCGTCAACGCGACGACGCGCGCCCAGCACCATGTGATAACGCCCGTCCGCGTCACGCCACACTTTGGGATCGCGCACATGGCACGTCAGATCCTCGGGATAGTCCTCCGACGCCAGCACCACGCGCTTTTGGCTAAACGTCTGTCCATCGGCGCTCTCGACATACACGGTATCGGCGCGACGGCCGGTGTTGACATAGTCATAAACGTCGTCCGCATCGGGGAGCTTAACGTTGCCGGTATAGAGCACGCGAATGCGACCGTCCTCGACCAATGCTGAGCCCGAGTACACACCATGGCAGTCGAACGGCTCATCGGGAAGCAGCGGCGCGCCAACATACTCCCAGTTCATAAGGTCACGGCTTGTGGCATGGCCCCACATCTTGACGCCGCCGTTCACATCAAACGGAGCATACTGGAAGTATGCGTGAAACACGCCATCGGCCTGGCAAAGCCCGTTGGGGTCGTTGAGCCAGCCCGTGGGCGGCATAATATGAAAATGCTGAGCATAGGGCCCGTGACCGCGCTCGGCGGCCGCTGCATCCATGTTGGCAACGAGCTTGGCAAGATCGCGCTGAAGTGCGTTAGACATGTCGGTATCCAATCGAATTAAATCAACGAACGCTCAAATCAAGGGTTCCAGATAAAGAAAACGCCCACAGGATGGAGCCTGCGGGCGTTATTTTTACGCGAATCCTACGCCTGCTCGGAAGCCTTGGGCTCGTCCTTGTACAGGACAAACGAGACGGCAAAGGACACGACCGCGGCGACCGCAAACATGATCGCGTACTGCACGGGCTGGGCCAGGCACAGCAGGATACCGAAGATGCCGGTAACGCCCGTGCCGGAGGCGGCCAGCGAAGTAAGCGCGCAGACCAGGGCACCGCAACCGCCGCCGATGCAGCCGGCGATGAAGGGCTTAAAAAAGCGAAGGTTCACGCCGAAGATGGCAGGCTCGGTAATGCCCATGAAGGCGGAGAGAGCCGAAGGAAGTGCCAGGCCCTTGATCTTGGCATCGCGGGTCTTAAAGGCAACGGCGAGCGCGGCGCCACCCTGAGCGATGTTGGCGGCGCTGGCGATGGGCAGCCAGTAGGTCACGCCGTACTGAGCAAGCTGGCCCAGGTCGATGGCGGTGTACATCTGGTGGATACCGGTAACGACCGTGGGAGCATAGAACAGGCCGACGATAAAGGAACCGATTCCGAAGGGCAGGGTCAACAGGGCCTGGATCAGACCGAGGATGGCATTCTCGGCCCACACGAAGATGGGGCCAACGGCAACAAGCGTCACGAGCACGGTCACGAACACCGAGACGAGCGGGGTCACAAAGAGGTCGAACATCTCGGGAACGATCTTGTGCAGGCGCTTCTCGAGGAAGGCCAGAATTGCGCAGGCGATGACGATGGGGATCACATGGCCCTGATAGCCGACCCACTCAAAGCTGTACACGCCGGGGATGACGGTAACCATGGTCTGCACGCCCTCGGAGGCAACCGTGTAGGCGCTCTGCAGCGAGGAGTTGATGAACGCACCGCCGACGACGGCACCCAGGTACGGGTTGGCGCCAAAGGCCTTAGCCGCGGAGTAACCGATTAGGATCTGCAGAATGCCAAAGGACGTGCCCGAGACCAGGTCGGCGATCTTATAAATAAAGTTATTGGTGTCGAGCGCGATAAAGCCGTTGGAGGCCATAAAGTTGAGGGCGCTCATAATGCCCAGCAGCAGGCCCGAAGCCACGATGGCGGGGATGATGGGGACAAAGACGTCACCGAGCACCTTAATGGCACGCATAAAGATGTTCTGCTGCTGCGCCGCGGCCTCCTTGACCTCGGCCTTGGTGGCAGCCTCGACGCCACTGAGCGCGATGAACTCCTCGTAGACCTTGTTGACGGTGCCGGTGCCAAAAATAATCTGCAGCTGGCCCTGGGCCTCAAAGACGCCCTTGGCGCCATCGACATTCTCGATGGCCTCCTTGTCGACCTTGGAATTATCGGCAATCACCAGGCGCAGACGCGTGGCGCAGTGTGCGGCCGAAACAACGTTGTCGGCGCCGCCAACATTGTCGAGCACCTCTTGGGCTGATTTGCGGTAGTCCATGACTTCCCTTTCCTCCAACGGGCGCATCAGCACCCGGCCATCTTTGACACTTACACTGTAATCGTTTTCAGTTTCATATGTCTGTAATCGTTTTCATAGTAGGGTGAACGGTAGGAAAAAGCCGGCGAAAGGTAGTTTTGAAGCAAAAACAGGGGTCTCAGAGGCAGGCAGACGTGCCCAAGGCCTAGACATTCATAAGCTGATGGCCGAGCTTGAGCGTCTTGAGACCACTCTCCCCCTCCTCGCCATCGAGCGCGTTGAGCAACATATTGGTCGCCTCGACGCCGCTGGTCAGGTAGCCGTAATGCACGGTGGGAATGCCGCCCGTCAGCGCGCGCAAAAATGCGTTGTCGCCGAAGCCGCTCACGCGACGCACGCCCTCGCCCATGCCACGCACCTCGTCAAGAGCGCGCAGGGCGCCGGCAGCCATAGTGTCGGTCGCGCACGCGATAAACGAAACATCGGGGGCATCGGCAAGCAGCTCGCGCGCAGCGCGATAGCCCGAGTCGAGCGTAAACGAGCCCAGGCGAATCAAGGCGGCATCGAGCGGGTTACCCGCGGCGCGCAAGCCGGCCTCAAAACCGCGACGGCGGTCATAACCGGCCGCGCGGTCCTCTTCGGTAACTCCGATGTAGGCGATCTTGCCATCCACCCGACCCGCAAGCGCACGGCCGAGCTCAAAGGCAGCCTCGTAATCGTCGTGATAGACGCACGCCGCGCCCTCGACATGTTGGCCGATCAACACAATGGGCACACGGCACGACTCAATCGCGCGACGGTGCTCGTCGGTGATCATAGTTGCCACCAGAACAATGCCGTCAACCGGGTGGTTTTGGAATAAATCGAGGTATTCGAGCTCACGATCGGCCGCGTTGTCGGTGTTGGCAAGCAGCATCTGGTAGCCACGGCGACCGAGCACCTGACCAATGCCGGCGGTAATTCGGCTCACGGATTCCGAGTTGATCTTAGGTACGATGACGCCGATGAGCTTGGTGGAACCGGTGCGCAGCGCGCGAGCCTGGCTGGATCGCACGTATCCGGTCAGCTCGATTGCCTGCTTAATGCGCTCGGCCTTGTCCGCCGAGATATATCCACCGTTGAGGTAGCGCGAGACGGCGGCGCTCGAAACGCCGGCCAGCTCGGCCACATCTTTCATCTTTACCACGAGCACCCCCGTCGTTGAAATCGCTTTCACCATGATACCTGTTCGTTCCGGCGTTCTGACGAACGCCGGACTACTCGACGCTGCGCGGGCATCTGCCGGGCGATCTGCCGCTCAAACCGTCGCTCGCGTACATATAGTACGCTTCGCTCCTCTTTCGCGGCACCTCGCCACGGCAGCTGCCCGCTCGCTGACGTTTGCTCGACCAGGAGAACCCCTCTTTGTGCAATTTGCTCGCTAGGGCTCTAACCGTGGTATTCGCCGTTGTATTGGATCAACGTCAGATCTTCAACGCCGTCGAGCGCGCGAATGGCGTCCGCATAGGGCATGTCAACACCGTCCGAGAACACCTCGACGGCCATTTCCACCTTGTCGCCGCGCATGGTCTTGGACTTGACGGTAAACTTGGTGCGCCCAAATGCACGCACGATATCGTCGCCGGCGGTCTGGCCCGTGTAGTGGATGACCATCATGTACACGCGCGCCTTGTCCTGGTGGCTCGCAAAGCCGGCAATCATCACCACAATCACCACTGCCGTAAGCCCCACGAGCGCGTACATGCCGGCGCCTGCCGTAATGCCTGTGGTAATGGCCCAAAAAAGATACAGCAAGTCGAGCGGGTCCTTAACCGCCGTACGATAGCGGACGATTGACAGAGCACCGACCATACCGAGCGAGATGACCACGTTCGTCGAGATCGCGAGCGTGACCATGCAGGTAAGCACGCACATGCCCACGAGTGTCACGGCAAAGCTGCGCGAATACACCACGCCGGTAAAAAAGCGCTTGTACACGTAATAGATCAGGATGCCCATGGCGAGCGCCACGAGCAGCGAAAGGCCGATCTTGGCAGGGTCGACCTGGCCAAACGCCTCCAAGACGGAGTTCTTAAAAAAGTCCCTGGTGCTCATGGTCTAAATATCCCCTCGGTTCTCAAAATCCGATTCCCAGTAATTAAATCCGCGCAGGTAGGCGGTCTTTTCGTAACACAGGCAGTACTTGGAGACCGCCGTAAGCTCGGCCGCTCCCGGCGGCACCATATCACGCACCAGCTGCGGGCAAAACTCCGTAAACTTGACCTCCATCACCAGCTTGCCGGGCTCCAGGACCGGCAGCGCGGGCAGCGTCGCGTCAAAGATATCGAAGCTTCCCACCGCGGCACGCACGTTCATGTCAAACGTAATGCGCACGGTGCCCTCATCCATCACCCACGGCTCGCGCTCGTAGTCCACGATGGTCCGCGGGCGCATCATGTTGCAGATGCACTCGATGTAGAACTCGCGGCAGAGCGGATAGGGGCTCCTCAGCAAAAAGCCGTAGTCGCCGGCCAGAATCTGCTCAAACTCGCCGCGCGTGAGCAGCGCGTCCTCCTTGTAGATCCAGCTGCCGTACTTCTTTTTTCGCTCGAGCTTAATCAACTTGTCGCTGCCGTTATAGATGCGCACGCGATACTTTTTGCGCATGAGAATGCCGGCGTCTTTTTCCTCGTAGGCCGAGTTGCAGTAGTCGTCAAAGTAGAGGCTGCGAATAGTGTAACCGCCCGCCCGCGCATGCTTGTCCAGCTTAAACACCGGTGCCATGCGACAGGCAAGCGCAGCGTGCTCGCCCTCGTTAATGAGATATTTGAGCTCGTGGCGGTAACGCTCCTGCGTGGTACGCACAGGCGGGGCCGCCAAGCGCTCAAGCAGCGCGCTAGCCCTCCTCATACGTGTCCTCCACGACCTTGCCGCCGTCTTGCACGTAAAAACACTTCATGCCGTAGTGCTTGCCGTCGTCGGTCACATAGTAGTCAAACGCATCTTGCGTATAGCCGTCGGAGTTGGTGGCACGCACGCGTACAAAATACTGGCCGGTATCGGGCGCATCGCAGGTCACCTCGGGAAGCAGCACGTCCTCGGCCTTAAAAACCACGTCGCTTATGGCATAGTCGTGCGCCAGCTCCACGGTATAGCGAATGTCACGCGCCTCAAAGTCGTAAGACGCATCCCAGTTAATACGCAGCTTACCGTTATCGATCTGCGGCACGCCGATGTAGAACGGCATGGGCTTTTTAAAACTCTCGCGAAAGCTCTTGTAGTTCTCCTCGATCTCGGAGGGAATCGCCGCGGCGATCTGCTCGTATTGGTCCTTGGTGACAGGCAGATTGTCGATATCGGGCGAAGCAAAGACCAGGGATTCAGTCACCTCGCGGTAGTGTTTGATCATCTTGGTCAGGCGTGCCTCGGTCAAATACGAGCGCAAGTCCTTGACGGCACAGTCGAGTTCGCTGCGGAACGACTTGCTGCGCAATGCGCGGTTAAACAGCACGTTGCCCCAGTAGTTGCTTGCACCGCGCTCCCAGCTCGCGTAGTCCGAAAACCCGGCAAGAGAAAGCTCCAGCTTACGCAACATGCCGTCGTTATCCCAATCCAGGATATACCAGACCTTGGAGTTAAGCGGGCTGTACAGATAACAGTTACGGTTCTGCGTATCACAGTTGCCCGTCAGAATCTGAAACGCCAGCCAATAAACCAGATTCTCGGAATCAAAGTAGGTATCGAACACATCATCGATCTTTTGCGATTCGTCGTTGAGCGCATCGAGCATCTCGATGAGCTTGGTGTGGTCCGAATCGCCCTTAATCTCGAGCATGCCCTCAAATTTAGCCTGGTTGTAGTCGGGATCGTCGGCGAGCTTAATGATGTCCTCGTAGCGATGGAAATCGAAGCTGTTCACCTTATACAGATGCCCGTTCTTATCCAAGCCGTGCGCCTTAAGCGCCGTCTTATTGAGCTGCTCCACCTGCGTAAACAGGCCGTAGTCCTCAAAGGTGTCGTTGGACTTTTCGGTCTGGTCGCACACCCACAGATGCACAAACTGCGTACGTAGGCCCATCATCTGGGGAATCCCACGGATAAGGTCGTAGGCCATCTTGTTGCGAAAACGCATACCCTCGCCCATGTGCTTGTTGAGCGCAATCGCGCGCTGTTGGCGCCAGGTACCCTTGCCCTTTTTGAGCTCCACCTTGTAATTCTTTTGCGAGTTATTGCTCGATGTCTGTCCGCGCACCTGCACGGTAGCATTGGGCGCTTCCTCGCCATAGCCAACCTCGCCGGCCTCCGGGCCCTCTTCGTCGCCCGGCTGCAACAGGCCCATAACCTGATAGCGCGTCACGCCCATGTCGGCATAGTCATACACCGAGTACGTGTTGATCTCGGCCCAGCTGTGGTCGGTGTTCTCGGAGCTGTTGCCGCGCGAGACCGTCAGGTACATGGTCACAATGCCCGAGTCGTCGTAGACCTCGTAGAGCTCGTCCTTGTCGCGCAGGTGCTTGGCCTCATTCGAGGACTCGGCCTTTTTAATCTTATCCTGCTTTTTAACCTTTTTGCTCGAGGAGTCTTCCTGCACCGAGCAGCCCGAAAGCAACAGCGCACCGGCAGCCGCCTCAAACAGGCGACGGCGAGACATCATCCTATCGGTCATCAGAACCTCCCCAATGTTTGCGATAAACGCGAACTACTGCGCGCTCAAACGCGCCATGTGGCTCACCCTTATGGCGACCTTCCTCATAGCGCCGCTCGGCACGATCGAGCAAGCGGCCCAGCTGTGTAAAGCGACCCGTTTTGTCGGTCGCCACAATGGGCTGCTGGCTCAGGATACGATACGGCAAGTTGACGGTATAGGTATCGAGCCGCAGCAGCGCCACGATAAAAAACACCGCCGCACCCAACAAAAAGCCAAAGCCGTAAAATTGCTGCGGCAAAAGCAACGACACGGCAGTCGCCAGCCCGGCCACACCGGCAAACAGGCCCGAAGCCAGCACGGCCCCCTTATAGTCGGTAAAGTACAGCAAGATGAGCATCACCGTATTACCCACGGCATACAGGCCATAGCCCACGCACAGCGTGCGAAAATACCCGTGCATAAGGTTGTTAAAGCCCAACGGTAGGGCCGACAGCACCGTGGTCTCGAGCGAAATGACCGCCGCGGTCACAAACAGCTGCTTGAGCGCACAAAAGCGCAGCTCGCTGTTAAGCGTGGAGAGCATCTCCTCCTCGGCCACCACAATGTCGCCTACCACGCCGCCGTCATTGAACAGGCTGTAGTAGTCGCGGTAGCGCGGATAGAAGTTGACCTCGACCGAGACCACAAAGTTGACGGTCGTGACCAGGATCGTCAAAAACGCGATGAGCGCCGGCACATCGTAGTAGGGCGCACCATAAAACAAGCCCTTGACCTGCACGCCAATGGGACCGGCCCAAATAATCACCAGGTGCGCAAAGAGTCCCAGATTGGTTAACAGACCCGTGAGCGCCAGCGGCATAAACTGATCGAGCCACTGCAAAAAGGGCCAGGGGCTGCGGTCGCTCTGAGGAAAATACCGGTGCAGCAGTACCACGTCCCAGGCGAGCATGACGCCGTAGCCCAGAGCAATTGACGCCAACAGGCCCTCGACCGGCGGCAGTCCCAGCGCCAGCACGGCCAGGGCGCACAGGCACGCCACGCCAATGGCGGCCGCAAAGCTGCACAGGATGCCGCGGTAATCCTTGATGGCCGTGAGGTAACTCATGCCGTTCCAGTTGACGATCATAATGTTGAACAGCCACAGGCACAGCAGCCCCTGCATAAGCGTAGCGCCCGAGAACAGCAGAAAGACACCGTAGAGCACCGTGCCCGCAACGAGCATGACAGCATTGGAGCCCCAAAACGAAGGCAGAATCTCGTCCTCGCGCTCGGCAAACAACATATCAGCCAAAAAGCGCGTGACCGGCATGGAGAAAAAGCTCGTGAGCAAAAGCGAGGCCAGCAGCGTATAGGTCACCATGCACACCAGCAGATCTTGGTTGGCACGGCCCACACCCCACAGACCGCACAGCACCAAGATACCCACCTGGAGCAGCACGCCCAACAGCATCGGGCCCGTGCACACGATGCCGGCGTAGCCGTAAGCGCGCATCGTGGCAAACAGGCCCTTGCGCCTAAACAGGCGCTTGAGCTCAAAACCAATTCCGGCCACCGGCTACTCCTCCTCTCTGGGCAGGTTAAACGCAAGCGCCGTCTCGTCGTACAGCGCGCGATAGTTGGCGAGCATCTGCTCGTGCAAAAAGTACGTGGCAACGCGACGCTGCCCGCGCTCCCCCATCTCAATGCGACGGGCGCGGCTCGCACACATGCGCTCCATGGCATCGGCCAAGCCCTTGCGATACATGGGCGGCGTCACAAAACCCGCGACGCCAAAGTCGTCACCCGGGGCGCCTTCGAGCAGCTCGCGGCAGCAGCCCACCTCGGTCGTCACGCAGGGACGGCGCGCTGCAAGCGACTCCAGCACGCTGAGCGGCTGACCTTCGGAAATGCTCGTCAAAATGGTAAAGTCGAGCTTTTCCATGTACTCGACCACGTTGACGCGGCCGGTAAAGATTAGGTCGCGCACGCCCAGGGTATCGACCAGCGCGTGGCACTCGGCGCCGTACTCTTCGTCGTCCACGCCGCCCATAATGTGCAGGCGCACCTTGGGCAGGCGCTCGTGCAGCTCAAAGAAGGCATAGATCATAGTCTTGACGTCCTTGATAGGTGCCAGGCGCACCACCGCGCCAATGTCCACCCAGCCGTCATCGGGCTTTAAGGGAATGTCCTTAAAGCGGTCGAACTGGATGCCGTTGGGGATGACCAGACATTTGTCTGCATCGCAACCCATATCGATCTGCGTCTTGCGGGCGTTATGAAACAAACTCGTCACGCGGAAGGCGCGGCGGTAGATCTCCTCCGAAAGCAGGTAGAAAAAGCGAATCCAGCGGTCCTTAAACGACGGCACCACCCAGTCGGCGCGAATGATCTCTTCCTCGCGCTCGCGGGTATAGATGCCGTGCTCGGTGAGCAGCACCGGCGCATGGTGAACGCTTGAGCCCAGGCAGGCGAGCAGGCCGCCGTAGCCGGTCGAGATAGCGTGGTACACATCGGCAACCGGAACCTCGCTGCCCAGCAGGTAGAGCACCGGCAACAGCATAGAGCGCATGGTGTGGAATGCGTCGGCGAAGGGCGTGTAGGGGTACTCGGCAAGGCACACGTCG
>CABRIC010000057.1 GCA_902470905.1 uncultured Collinsella sp.
GTCTCTTAGGATTAGTTTGAGAAGAAGTCGACAGTACATTTGGAAGCACCTACGTTCCTCAAAGAATTGTTAGATTAAAAGTAACAGACCGGATGAAGATGCGTAAGATGGGGGCGAGGCGAATGGCTGAACGGTATCGATACGCGGGTTCAACGGTATTATATTGACCACATAGATTTTTAACTTGCATTTCTACCCGCCCTTTTCGTAGAGTCGCCGATACGTGCTTAGCGCACCCTCGGCGCGTCCGGCAGGCTTTGCGAAATGGGATCCAGGAGACTTCGGCGCAGCATCATCTTGCGGAATGCTTCTAATGAGCCTCCCATCCTTCAAAAACAGAATCTCATCGCACAGCCTATCGACCGAATCCAAGATGTGGGATGACATGATGATGCACGTACCAGAATCGGCCAGCTTCCTGAGAATCTCGGAATGCAAGTCCACCCTGCTGGGGTCGAGCGCGTTCATGGGCTCATCTAATAGAAGGTACCGCGCGCCCGTCGCATACGCAATCGCCAGGGTAAGCTGCTGCTTCATGCCCTGGCTCAGAGTGCGGATCCTCATCTTCGCGAACTCGCCTATCTGCGTTTGTTCCACTATCTCTTCGATATCGCGAGCATGCGGCCACATATCGCAAACCATCTTGAGGTGATCTTCCGCACGCAATCCGGGATACAGCAGCGTCCCCTCACCAGGTGCATAGAAGATCATAGAACGGACCTCTCTCGCACCCGTACCCTGCACCTCATCCAGAACGATGCTCCCGTCCACGCGAGGACCCGGCAAACCTGCCATCGCACGCAGCAACGTCGTCTTTCCATGCCCGTTCGGAGCGACGAGACCGTAGACCGTACCCGGGGCAAACTCAGCGTTCACCGAATCTACGAGCACCTTCTTTCCATAAGAGATCGTCAGCGTTTGAAGGTCAATCATCGAGATCATCCCCTTTCGATCTTTGGAACACTCAGGCGCACCATCAACGGAGATACGGCGCCCAAGACCACCAGCAGAGCGCCCGATGCGCCGACGACCTCTCCAAAAGGCATCGCGTTCGTCCCTCGCCCAAGGAACCCAATCGTCCCCACCTGGGAAGCGGGATCAAACGAGGCGAATGGAGCCAGCAGCGCGACGCCCATGCCCACGCTTTCAACATGAGCGCTCAACGAACCCAACACCAAGAGAACCGCGCAAACCATTCCGGTGACAACGGGGTTGCGGCTAATCGCTGCTGTCAACGCAGCGACGACGGAAATCACGCCGTATGCCATGACCAGCAACGGAATACTGCACAACACCGCCTCCCCCACCATGGACGTTGTCGAAGCTCCCGCCCGAATGAGAGCGACGGGATACTCCGATCCACCCGCACCGTTCTTAATCACGGACACAACGACAGCGGGAGCCATCGACACCAAAAGCAGCACCAAGCCAAGCAGGAGAGCCAGCGCAACAGCCGTCAGAAAACGCACATGCGCTGTTGCGGGGATCTGGAGAACCAGAAGGGAACGACACTGCAGGTGGGTGCACGCGAGCGATGTGACAACCACGGGCAACAGCAAAAATAAGGAGGGAAGCGCTGCCTGGAGATACGAAAGGAGGATTAATGGGGGCATCTTCGTACTTAACTCGTAAACCTTGGGGTCCGGCAAGCTCGCGATCGACTCAAGCAGAAGGGCGCGCGCCTCCGCACGAGAAGGAGTCTCCGGCTCGATTCCGATCGATTGCAGGAGAGTCGCATCTGCCGCGCCCAGCTCACCTCGAGCGCGCTCGTACGTCGCAAGGCTTCGAAACCCCTCCGCAGGCATAGGCGCGTACACGAAACCCGAAAGAGCATCCCGCATGTCTTCCAGGGCCGCTTTGCCCTCGACGTCCATATTCGCAGCGTTCTGCTCTAGATACCGATCTATTGAACGGAGCTCCCCATCCCTATACCGAACAGCGGAAACGTTATCAGCGTCAGGAAACATCTCGACCAGAGCCGGGGCCAGCATCGTCGTCGACATTGCAATCGCGCATACGGCGAGGGTAGGAGAACGCAGGAGCAGTTTCCCCATCGTTCTTACGTATGCAACGGCGGAGGCACAAGCGCTCGAACGAGTTGCCGTTCTCGATGCAGTGAAGGAACCTCTCTCAAGACAAATCGGGGATATCGGGCACGCGCAGCCGCTCTTTCCAGCAACGCAAAGCAGGCTAATTGCCAGCACCTCGATCCCGATTGCGCATACGAGGGCAATCGCGCCACGCTCGAAGCAAAGTCCAGGCAGATTCACTATCTGCGTTGTCGGGTACGGGCTATAGGCGCCGACGGTCAACTCAGTGTTCGCATACGTAAGGGGATTCAACAGGGCGAACTCACGTAAAGCGATGGATCTTCCGTAATACCCGGGAACCATCGTCACCCCCATCAGGGCACATACGAACACGATTCCAAGCGTAGGGTTATTGGCAATCTTCACGGCAAGGTGAACGACAAGCGAGATGAACGCTGCCACCAAGAATTGCAAGATGGCCGTCTGCGCGAACACCAGCCAAGCCGGTTTGATAACCGGAGTCGCATATTGAATGTAGCCTATCGGATAGAACGGCGAGCCCGGGCCATTCTTCACAAGCGCGGCGATTATCCCTGGAAGATTGATGGCGAGGACGGCAAGCATTGCAAAAACACTCGCCCATACGCTCGATGCAACAAGTCTACCCAGCTCGCCCATCGGTGCCTGGATGATGAGCTTTTCACGTTTGTTAAGACGCGCGGCAAGGAACGAGACGGCAACGGCCGTTGCGACCCATAGCAAGTACTCCTTCGATCCGTCATAATAGGTGTACTCTCCATCCGATATCTGCAGAAACGGAAGTAGGGGAGAGAGCGGTGCCAAGATAAGACGTCCCGCGGCAAGAGGCTACAGAAGCGCGGGCATGCTTGATGAAGAGGTATAGACACCGTCCTCCCCCTCATTCACAAGCGCATCCGCATAGGATGCTGACAATTCCTGCTCAACACGGGTTATTCCCGACTCGAGGTATTCGACCCGTCCGTCGATGCCAGCCGCGCTCCTGAAGACGGGCAGAGCACAAAGAACCATCAACGCAACAACGACAACACAGAGCGACCTGGAGGAGAGAAGCGACCTAAAGATCGCCTTCGAGATTTTGAGCATATTCATCGCCAACCTTAACCTCATCCAGTCGGAACAGAGGGGCCGAACAAAATGCTCGGCCCTTATTACTTGCCGGCAAAGTCAATTTAATATAAACTGTTAAAAAATAACCTGAGTTTTTTAAATTCTTCGAAGGTTATTATGAGTTCCGACAATCGCACTCCCCGGCTTCATTCCTTCCGCATCGCATGTGCGATAGCCTCTGCGACCCTTTGCGCCACCGCCATCGCACAAGTGGCGTTCTCCTTAAAGCCAGCAATCGAAGTGCTCGACAACCCTGTAATTGCAGACTCCCCCGCGTATCCAGCCCTTGCGATCTCGACATTGGTCCCTGCCGTCATCGGTATCGCTACGACCATCCTCAGCGCCGTTCTCGTGTGGACGATCAAGAGCGGAGACCCCTTCAAGAAAGGGTCTGCGACATGCTTGAAGGTGCTCGGCATTCTCTTCGTTGTTCAAGCTGTCACCAGCCTCTACGCCGGCTCACTCAAAACCTCCGTTTCGATGTTTGGCGGCGAGGGGGCCGTCGGCGCCCAAGAGATCGCTTCATCATTCGATTGGACCTCTCTGGTTCTCGGCATCGTCCTGTTCATGCTTTCCCAGCTCTTCTTGTACGCCCGAGAGCTGTACCTCGACTCCGACGAGATTGCGTAAGGAAACGCCATGCCCGTAATTGTTCGCCTCGACAAGATCATGGCCGAGCGAAAGATTTCCTCGAACGAACTTGCCGAAAGGATTGGAACCACGCCCGTGAACCTGTCCCGTATTAAAAAAGGGCATATTCGCGGCATTCGCTTCAACACACTCGAGCAGCTATGCCTCGCCCTTCGTTGCCAACCCGGAGACCTTCTCGAAGTCATGAGCGAAGAGGATGCCCGAAAGGAGTTCGGACTCGATTGGTCCGCCGAGGATTAGAGGGCGGTCGTACTCGCCCTGCACACGGGGATGCGAATCGGCGAGGTCTGCGGCCTTCGGTGGTGCGATGTGGATTTCGAGACGGGCCTGATCTCGATCAGACACTCGGTGGCGTACGCGAAGGGAATGGGTTCGTTCATCAAGGACACCAAGACCCATGACGCCAGGGGTATCCCCATCGACCCGGTCGGCCTACTCCCCTTCCTGAAGGAGACCCACGAGATCGACTGCGGAAAGCTGCGCTTGCGCGGCCTTACCGGGGCGGTCGAGATCGGGGACTGCTACATCCTGTCGGAGCCGGGCGCGACCTTCGCGACGACAAGCTATATCCGCAGGGCGTTCAAGACGTTCTCGGAGACCAGCGGCCTCATGGGCACCAACGACGAGCTGATCACGTTCCACGGCCTTCGCCACACGTTCGCAACGCAGTGGATCCGCCAAGGCGGCGATATCAAGGCGCTCCAATCGATCCTCGGCCACAAGGACGCCATGGCGACGCTCAGCGTCTACGCCGACATCGAGCCCATCTCCAAAATCCATAACATGCTGCGCGCCACGCCGTGCCTTTGGCGCGGGCACCTCGGGCCGAGGGTCGATCCGGGTCCCATGTTCCAACAGAGGATCCAGGAGTCCATCGAGACGCTCCAGGCGTTCGGCTACGGCATCACCGAGCCGGACGACCGAAATATCGCCATACGCGACGTGAAGACGAACAGTTGGCTCTAGCTCACCGAGTACGCGGCAGTGCTGGGCCCATCCCAACTGAGGTCACGGTGGTCCGATAGGGGCGCCGCCCGCGGCATGCGCCGCGGAGCGGTATCCCCTACCGAAGGGCGGGGATGCCCTCCGCTTCCAGTTCGGAATCAGCCGTCGGAGGCGTTCGGCTGACTGCGGGAACGGCCTGTCCGCTCAATGTGTTCGGCTGAGATCGGAAATCAACCCAACACGAGCCGGACACGCGCCAGACGGCTCTTCCCCGTACGGCCTTCCCCCTTACGCTCATGTTGCAGGCATGTAACGCCGCAGCGAGCGCGCCTTTTTTGCGCCAGACAGGTACAATGATGAACACTGTACCGTAGCGGAGCGCCCCGCGCGCGCCGCAATCACGCGAAAGGGTTTCCCATGGCCGAGATCTCGTCCTCCCGTATCGTCATCACCGTCCTTGGCAAGAACCGCCCCGGTATCGTCGCCGGCGTCACCCGTGTTCTGGGCGAGGCCAACGTCGATATCCGCGACATCACGCAGTCCATTATCGAGGACATCTTCACCATGACCATGCTGGCCGACACCGCCGAGTCCAAGCTCGACTTCGCCGAGCTGCAGAAGGCCCTGGCCGAGGCAGGCGAGCTTTCGGGCGTCAACGTGTCCATTCAGCGCGAGGACGTCTTTAACTTTATGTACCGCCTGTAGCGAACAAGCCGCTCGGGGCAGCTTGACGTCATATCGTCCAAGCGCGCCGCCCCAAAGCGGACCGGAGAGGAGCGCGCATGGCCTACGACGCCAAGAAAATCTACTACCGCTTCGACGATCACCTGAGCCGCCTGGTTCTGGATTACGAGGCGAGCCGTCAGATTTCGCCCGAAAGCGAAAACCTCTACCACGGCCTGCCGACCGACCCTTATGACGAGGACCTGTTTGTCGAGCACAATGTCAAACGCGGCCTGCGCAATGCAGACGGCTCGGGCGTGGTCGCGGGCCTCACTCGCATCTCGGACGTACATGGCTACAACAAGGTCGACGGTAAGGTCGTGCCCGATCAGGGCAAACTCACGCTTCGTGGCTACAGCATCGAGGATCTGGTCAACAACGCCCAGGCCGAGAACCGCTACGGCTACGAAGAAGTCGCCTATCTGCTCATTACGGGCTCCCTGCCCACCAAGGAAGAGCTTGACGGTTTTTGCGGACGCCTGGGTGCTTTTAGGCATCTGAGCGACGAATACGTCCGCGAGTTCCCCATGACCACGGTGTCGTCGAGCATCATGAATGTGCTTCAGCGCGCCGTGCTGCTGCTCTACGCCTTCGACGCCGAGCCCGACGCCATTACACCCGAGCACGAAATCGACGTCGCCATCTCCATGCTGGCGCGTCTGCCCCGCATCGCCGCCTTTGCGCACATGGCATCGGTCGCCAAGCGCCACGGCTCGGAGATGCACGTGCCGCACCCCACGCCCGGCCTCTCAACCGCCGAAACCATCCTGCAGGTCCTACGCGGCGGCATGGCGTTCACTCACGATGAGGCGATGCTGCTCGACGTGATGCTCATGCTGCATGCCGAGCACGGCGGCGGCAACAACTCCACGTTTGCCTGCCGCGTGCTGTCCTCCTCGGCCACCGACCCGTATTCCGCCTACGCCGCGGCTATCGGCTCGCTCAAGGGCCCGCGCCACGGCGGCGCCAACGCCAAGGTCGTGTCCATGCACGAGGACATCCGTGCGCATGTCTCCAACTGGGAGGACGAGGACGAGGTCGCAGCCTACCTGGGCAAGATTCTCGACAAGCAGGCCTTCGACGGCACGGGCCTCATCTACGGTATGGGCCACGCCGTCTACACGCTGAGCGACCCGCGCGCCGAGGTGTGCCGCCGTTACGCGCGCACACTTGCCGCCAAGAAGGACCTGGGCGATGAGTTCGCGCTCATCGAGCGCATTGAGCGCCTGGCACCGCAGGTGATGCGCGACCACGGCATGACTAAGCCCATCTGCGCCAACATCGACCTGTACACAGGCTTTATCTACAAGATGCTCGGCGTACCCGAGACGCTTTTTACGCCGCTATTCGCCGTCGCCCGCATGGCCGGCTGGTCGGCACACCGCATGGAAGAGCTCTTCTGCGCGCACCGCATTATTCGCCCGGCTTATCGCCCGGTTATCGAGCCGCTTGAGTACAAGCCGCTCGCCGACCGCTAGGACGCGGACCGTTATAGAACTCGAGCGTGGCCAGGGAATCACCGCCCTCGGCCACGCTTTTTATGCCAGCAGAAAGGGCTGCATCAAATGATTGTGTTTTCCGATATGGATGGAACGCTGTTGACGAGCGATAAGCAGATGAGCGATGCCACCTGGGCGATGCTCGACGAGCTCGCTCAACGCGGGATTGAATTTGTGCCCTGCACGGGACGTCCGCTGTCAGGCATCTTTGAGCCCATCCTCGCCCATCCCGCCGTGCACTATGCCGTCTGCGCCAATGGCGCCAGCGTCTGGCAGCTCGACGACGATGTGCCCACCGACGCCTCGCGCGCCACGTGCATCTTGAGCCGTCCGCTCGATTGCGGCACTGCCCATCGCATCCATCGCATCGCCGCCGGCCACGATGTGACCTTCGATATCTTCGCGGATGGGCAGTGCTTCCTCCCCCGCTCGCTCTACACGCGCCTGGACGAATTCTGCGGCGGCGACCCCCACATCGCGGCTTCGCTCAAGCGCACACGAACACCGATCGACATGGATATCGACAGCAAGATCGACGAGGTCGAGACGCTCGAGCGCATCGCCATGTACTGGCACGACCCGGCTGATCGCGACGCCATCGCGGCGGAGCTCGACACGCTCGGAGGCATTGAGGTCACGCGTTCGTACGCCATGAATATCGAGGTCATGGGCGAGGGCGCCACCAAGGGAACGGCCCTCACGTGGCTCTGCGAGCACCTGGGCGAGCGTCTCGCCGACGCCTGGGCGTTCGGCGACAACATCAACGACATCCCCATGCTGCAGGCAGCGGGCCACGGCATGGCCATGATCAACGCCGAGCCCGAGGACCGCGAGGCCGCCGATGCCATCACCGAATATGACAACGACCACGACGGCGTCGCCCGCACCATCATGGCCGCTCTCGCCTAGTCATTGGCCAGTCACTGAGGACGTTCTTGAATGACTAGTCGTTGGGGACACTCTTCGCGAAAAAGCTGCAAGAACTGTCCCCCACTGCCGGCAGAAAAGAAACGTCCCCATCTGCCGGATTAAGCGAGACTCTCCAGCACGCGACGGAGCTCCTGCTGGACGGCGTGGTCGCAGTTACAACCCACCACGCGATCGGCCACCGCCTTGAGCGCGGGACGCGCGTTTTCCATCGCGCAGCCCGTGCCGACAAAGCGAATGATTTCGTAGTCGTTCATCGAGTCGCCAAACGCCATGACCTCGTCGCGTCCAACGTCGTAATGCTCCGCGAGCTGCGCGATGCCCGAGGCCTTCGATACGCCGGGCTGCATGGCATCGATCCACGCGTTGCCCGAAGGCGCAAAAGTAAAGAGCTGACCGAGTTCGCGCTGTAGTACGTAAGCGCTGTCCATAACGGCACCGTCATCGCAAAAGATACTCGCCTTGATGATATTTACGCTGGGATCGGGCAGCTCCCAAATGCGCTCGGCATTGGGAAGGTCCTTATCGACCTCACGCACGAACTTGCACTCGTCATCGAGCAAGAAGGACTTGGTTCGGTCAAAAAGTGCAAGATGCAGATTGGGAAACGTCCTGACGGCTTGGGCGAGCCTTCGAATCGCCAGGTGGGAATACACCTCACGGTCTACCATCTTACCGTCGGCGTAGACTTGGGCGCCGTTAGCGGCGACAAAGTCCATCTTGTCGCGAACGGGCGCAAAGAACTCGCACAGGCGATCGTAGCGACGACCTGACGATGCGGCGAAATGCACGCCATGCTCGTGTAGCGCCAGAATCAGTTCATAGGTCTCGGGAGGCACCTGGCCGTTTTCGTCAAGCAGTGTGCCGTCCATATCGGATGCAATCAGTTTAAACATAGAAAAGCTCCCTTCGGGCTTGTTGGAATCAGACGCGTATCCGATTCCAACGTACCCAAAGGGAGCTCAAATAAGACTCCGCGGGCGTAAACGTTACAAGGACCTGGCAAATAGCTCACACATGCCAGAGGTCCTACGGTCGCGGCGTCAGGCAGCTCGCCAAAGAGTGTCCCCGATGACTAGTCGGCGTAGGTGAAGGTGGTGACGTCGAACATGCCCTCGGGGCGGATGCGGAGCGTCGGGATCACCGGCAGGGGCAGGAAGATGATGCCCATGATGGGATCGAGCGGCGACTCAATACCCATGGCGCGCGCCTTGACCATAAAGTCATCGTGCTGCGCGGCGACATCCTCGGCCGTGCCCTCGCTCATCAGACCACCAAGCGCCAGCGGAATACGCGCCACGACCTCGCCGTTGCGCACCAACACGTGGCCGCCCTGGCCAACAGCCTCGACGGCAGCCATCATATCGGCCGCGTTGTCGCCCACCACGCACACGTTGTGCGAGTCGTGGCCAATCGTCGAGGCGATAGCGCCGCCTGTGATGGTAAAGCCGCGCACCCAGCCGCGGCCGATATGCTTGCCGACGAGCCCCATGCCGGCGGGACCATCGCCATCGGCGCCCTCGGCTTGCAGCGACACGCCGCGGCCGTGACGTTCGATCAGCATAATGCGGCGCAGGCCCTCGGCGTTCTCGGGGCGAGCCATACCCGTGATGGCCTTGCCCGGCACCACGTCGATCACGGCCTCGCCCGGCTTAAAGGCATAGTCGAACACGTCGAGCGATAGCTTCGGCAGCTTAACGGAAGCACGCAGCTCATCGGCAAGGGCCGCAACCTCGGCCATCTCGGGCGCGATCTCGCCCACAAAGGTGCCGTCCTGCGCCACCAGAGCACCGGCGGCATATACGCGATGCGGAGCCGTGGCAAACGTCAGGTCATTGAGCACCAGAAGGTCGGCACGCTTGCCCGGGGCAATCGCACCGCGTAGCTCATGCGGATCGCGGCAACCGTGGTCCAGGCCAAACGCCTCGGCTGTGGACAGGGACGCCATAGAGATGGCAACCACGGGGTCAATACCGGCCTCGATAGCCACGCGGCAGGCATTGTCGATCATACCGGTCGAAAGCGCGTCGGAGGGAGCGCGGTCATCGGTCGCGAAGCAGCACCGACGGGCGCGGGCGGGGTTCTCCAGCAGCATCGGCGACAAGTTGGCCAGATCGTGACTACACGTGCCCTCGCGCAGCATCACATACATGCCGCGGGACAGTTTATCGAGCGCCTCCTCGGGAATCGTCGACTCGTGGTCGGCGATAATGCCCGCCGCGGCATAGGCATTGAGGTCCTTGCCGGCGACGAGTGGTGCATGGCCGTCGACCTGCTTGGACGGCGTCTGGTTGGCAGCATCGATGCGAGCGCAGGTCTCGGTATCGGCCATAAAGACACCCGGCAGGTTCATCATTTCGCCCAGACCAAAGACGTCGTCCGGATGCTCGGCAAAAAACGTCTGCATATCGGCAGCGGTAATCACAGCGCCGGCCTGCTCATCGGGCAGCGCGGGCACGCACGAGGGCATCATGTACTTGATGGAAATGGGCGCGCGACGGCCGTCCTCGATCATAAAGCGCAGGCCGTCCAGGCCGGAAACGTTGGCGATCTCGTGGCTGTCGGCAATGGCAGTGGTGGTGCCGCGCGTTGCCGCCATGCGCGCATACTCGGCGGGACGGATGTTCGAGGACTCGATATGCAGATGTCCGTCGATAAAGCCGGGGGCGATATAACGACCCTGGCAGTCAATGACCTCGGTCGCCTCGTAGGTGCCGGCGGCATCGTCGCGACCGTCGTAGAGCACGCCAACGATTACGCCATCCTTGACGGCAACGCTACCGGGCGCCACGCGCTGGCCATATACGTCGACAATCTGTGCATTGGTAAACAGCGTGTCGACGGGCACGCGACCCTCGGCTGCATCGATCACAGACCTCATGACCTCAACGGACATACATACTCCTTTAACTGTAGAAATAACTGCGGAGCGGACGAGCCTTCACCGCAGCAAGCCAACAGCCATTGTATGCCCAAACGATGGGTCAACGATACGCCCCTCCGCTTAACGGCACACGCCGCTTGGCGCAATGGGGACAGGTTGCTTTGCACCAATGACAAGGAGCGTCCCAAAGTGCCGGCACAGACGATATGAGCAGGACATAAAAACATTGAGAGCCCCTGCTGCATGAAAGACCG
>CABRIC010000058.1 GCA_902470905.1 uncultured Collinsella sp.
CGGTCTTTCATGCAGCAGGGGCTCTCAATGTTTTTATGTCCTGCTCATATCGTCTCTGCCGGCAGTAAGGGACAGTCCCCAAGTGCCAAGTGCCGCATCTGTCCCCTTTGCACCAAAATGGTGCAGATTAACCTGTCCCCAATGCACCAAGCGTGCCGCGGGGGCTGCGTTGTGACACAATGGCGTTTGTTCGATTCGTTATGCGAAAGGCCAACTATGGCAAATAAGAAAAAGAACTCCGAGGCCGCGCCGACGCCCGAGCAGCAGGCCCGCGCTGCCTCCAGCTCTCGCAAGAAGCAGCGCAAGACGTACGTGTCTAAGACCGTCAAGATCGTCCTGGTGGTCATCGGCGTGCTGGCGATGCTGCTTTCCGTCTCGGCGATGGCGTGCTCCGGCCTTATGTCGCAGGCCGAGGACACCTCGGGCTACAAGCTGACCGGCGGTGTTGCTGCTACTATCAACGGCACCAACCTCACCGAGGACACCGTGACCAAGCAGATCATGAGCATGCGCACGTCTTACGGCTACACCAAGGACGAGGACTGGGCGCAGTATCTGGTTGACAACGACCTCACGCCCAGGAAGTACCGCAAGCAACTCATCGACTCCTACACGCAGCAGATTCTGCTTCAACAGGCACAGAAGGAGAACGGCGTGACGGTGTCGGACGAGGAGGTCGAGAAGGCTTGGAAGGACGCGTGCAAGAGCGCGGGCGGTGCCAAGGCCTTTAAGAAGACCCTCAAGACCTACGGCTATACCGAGGACACCTACAAGGACTCGCTCAAGGAGAGTCTGGCGCAGCAGAAACTCAAGGATGCCGTGGCGCCCACGAGCAAGCCCAAGGACAGCGAGATTGTCGATTACATCAACGAAAACCTGTCCAGCTACAACGACGCTCGCCGCTCGTCGAACATCCTGATCAAGGTTGATTCCGACGCATCTGACGAGGACAAGGCCGCTGCCAAGGCCAAGGCGCAGGAGTGCCTGGACAAGATCAACTCCGGCGAGCTGAGCTTTGAGGACGCCGTTGAGCAGTACTCCGAGGACACCGGTTCCAAGGAGAAGAAGGGCGATGTGGGCTGGGATAAGCTCACCACCTTTGTCGACAGCTACCAGACGGCGCTCGAGGGGCTCAACAAGGGCGATGTGAGCGACGTCGTCGAGTCGACCTATGGTTATCACATCATCAAGTGCACCGACTACTTCCATGTCGATAATCAGGTTGATGACATCAAGCAGGTACCCAAGGACATCAAGAAGTACGTCTCCAACGTGGTGAAGACGCAGGCGGCAAGCACTGCGTACAGCGAGTGGCTGGAGCAGTACAAGAAGGACGCCGACATCACCGTTAACCCCATGCCCAAGGACGTGCCGTACAACGTCAGCCTGAAGGGCGTCACCAAGAGTTCGACCGACGATTCGTCGACGACTAAGTAATCATGGGGCGGTGCACGCGTGAGTACCGCCCACGCTATTGAGGAGGATATGCAGATGACCAACGAAGAGCTGCAGAAGGAAATGATTGCGGCCATGAAGGCCAAAGACAAGGTTCGCCTGTCTATCATTCGCCAGGTCAAGGCCGAGGTGAAGAATATCGAGGTCAACGAGCGTCGCGATGTGACCGAGGAAGACGTCAACAGCATGATCAAGCGTCTGATTAAGCAGACGAGTGAGACGCTGGAGATGTCCATTAAGGCCGGTACCGACCAGGAGCGTACCGACAACCTGACCGAACAGGTTAAGATTCTGGAGAGCCTGCTGCCCGCGCAGGTTTCGGGTGAGGAACTCGAGGCCCTGATCGAGCAGGTCATCGCCGAGCTGGGCGCGACCTCTAAGAAGCAGATGGGCCAGGTCATGGGCGCTCTGGGTAAGGCCACTGGCGGCAACTTCGATAAGCCGGCAGCAGCAAAGATTGTCGGAGCAAAGCTGGCTTAAGGGCCGAGCGGTACATAGTTGATGTTGAGGGGGCGTGGCCGTCATGGTCGCGCCCCTTTTTGCTGGGCTGGACGCTCGTTGGGGACAGACTTAAATGAGTGCCCAATGAGCGGGTACTCATTTAAGTCTGTCCCCAACGAGCGGGTGGAAGGTTGCGGGTTCTTTACGGGAATGTAGTGTGGGCTGCGGAAACGCGGTTCTTTCCGTACAATAGTTCAACTCGTGTAAACGCAGGGAAGGGACATTCATGGCAGACATGATCGAGATCAAGCATCTCAACAAGTACTTTGGCGACCTGCATGTGCTCAAAGATATCAATCTCACCGTCAAGCGCGGCGAGAAGCTCGTAATGATCGGGCCTTCCGGCTCGGGTAAGTCGACGCTCATCCGTTGCGTCGATTATCTGGAGGAGCCCACGTCGGGCGAGGTCATCATCGACGGTACGCCGCTCACCAAAAAGAATCACCTGGAGATGGCTCGCAAGTACAGTTCCATGGTGTTTCAGCAGTTCAACCTGTATCCCAACATGACGGTGCTGGGCAACCTGACGCTCGCGCCCATCAAGCTGCAAAAGAAGAGCAAGGAGGAGGCGACCGAGATCGCCATCGCCGCGCTCAAGCGCGTTGGCATGGCGCATAAGGCCGGCGAGTATCCGCAGAACCTCTCGGGCGGTCAGCAGCAGCGCATCGCCATTGCCCGTGCCCTGTGCACCAAGCAGCCCATCATCCTGTTTGACGAACCGACCTCGGCGCTCGACCCCGAGATGGTCCAGGAGGTTCTGGACGTTATGATTGAGCTCGCGCAGGAGGATATCACCATGATCTGCGTGACGCACGAGATGGGCTTTGCGCGCCAGGTGGCCGACCGCGTCATCTTTATGGAGGACGGCCGCATTCTGGAGGAGGGCACCCCCGAGCACTTCTTCGATAATCCCGAGAACCCGCGCTGCCGTGAGTTCCTGTCCAAGATTTTGCACTAGGCGCGGTGATGGACATGACGGATATGACGAGGGCGGCCGTGTCGCGCCGTCACTTTTTGCAGCTGGCGGGCGCCGGCATGCTTGCGCTGACGGGGACCGCGCTTGCCGGTTGCGGCAACTCCACCAGCGGCGAGGACTCCGACAAGGGGTCTAAGCTTGCGGCCATCAAGTCGCGTGGCCATCTGAATGCCGGCGTTAAGAAGGACGTTCCCGGCTACGGCTATTACGATACCGCCAAGGGTCGCTTTGAGGGCATGGAGGTCGATTTGTGCTACCAGATCGCGGCCGCCGTCTTTGGCGTGAGCTACAAGGAGGCCCGTGCCCAGGAGCTTGTCGAGTTTACCGACGTGACGCCCAAGACGCGCGGCCCGCTGATCGATAACGGCCAACTCGACGTGGTCGCGGCGACCTACACCATCACCGACGAGCGCAAGAAGAGCTGGGACTTCTCGACGCCGTACCGCACCGACTACGTGGGACTCATGGTCAAGAAGCGTTCGGGCTTTACCTCGATTGAGGACCTGGACGGCAAGGTCATTGGCGTGAGCCAGGGCGCTACCACGCAGAGCCTGATCGAGCAGATGATCAAGGACAACGGCTTTAGCTGCAAGCCCGAGTTTAGGGCCTTTAGCGGCTACCCCATCATCAAGAGTTCGCTCGACGCCGGCAATATCGACGTCTTTGCCATGGACCGCTCCACGCTGGCCGGTTATATGAACGAGACCGTTGAGCTGCTGCAGCCCGAGGTCAAGTTTGGCGAGCAGGGCTACGGCGTGGCGACCAAGAAGGGCTGCGACCTTTCGGCCGTGGTCGATCAGGTGATTTGCGATCGCCTGGCCGATGGCTGGCTCGACCAAGAGGTCAAGACCTGGGGTCTTGTATAGGCGCATCGTCCAAGGAAGGAATCAAATGCTCGAAGGATTATTTGACGCCGACCGTTGGTCGACGACATTTCAAAATATGGGGCCCTTCTGGGAGGGCTTTGGCGTGACGCTACAGGTGGTCGTTGCCGGTCTGCTGCTGTCGCTGGTGCTGGGCACGCTGCTGGGCGTGTTCTCTACCACTCGTTCGCGCGTGCTGCGCGCCATAAGCCGCGTGTACGTGGAGTTTTACCAGAACACCCCGTTGCCCGTGCAGGTGCTCTTTATGTACATGGCCGGACCGCAGTTTTTGCAGACCATAACCGGTGCCGACCAGCCGGTGCGCATCGCGCCGTTCGTGCTGGGCTTCTTGGGCGTGGGCCTGTATCACGCGGCCTACATTTCGGAGGTCATCCGCACTGGTATCGAGGCGGTTCCGCGCGGTCAGATGGAGGCGGCCCAGAGCCAGGGCTTCACCCGTGCGCAGGCATACTGGTACATCGTGCTGCCCCAGACGTTCAAGATCATTCTGCCGCCGCTGTGTAACCAGGCGCTCAACCTGGTCAAGAACACGTCGGTGCTGGCGCTTGTGGCCGGCGGCGACCTTATGTACCGTTCCGATAACTTTGTGAGTCTGTACGGTTACCTGCAGGGATACATCGTCTGCTGCCTTATGTACTTCATCATCTGCTTTCCGCTCGCCATGCTGGTGCAGTGGCTCGAGCGCCGCTCCAAGGAGCGTCCGCGCGGCGTGAGCCCGGCCGAGCTGGGGCTCGACAACGTAGAGGAGGCCTAGCGCATGGAAATCTTCAACGCGACCAACCTGCTCTACATTTGGGGCGGCTTTGTTAAGACCATAGAGATCTCGGCGCTGTCGATCTTTTTCTCGCTCATCTTTGGCACGGTGCTGGCGCTCGTTAAGAGCTATGCGCCCCGCCCGTTCCGTATTTTGGTGAGCGCCTATATCGAGCTGTTCCGCTGCACGCCGAACCTGCTGTGGATCCTTTTTATCTACTTTACGGTGCAGGGTTTGGACATTGTGATTTCGACCATCGCCTTTACGCTGTTTACCAGCGCTGTTATGGCCGAGATTGTGCGCGGCGGCCTCAACTCGATTCCGCGCGGCCAGTTTGAGGCGGCGCAGAGCCAGGGCTTCGGCTTCTTTGCCACCATGCGCTACATCATTCTGCCGCAGACGTTTAAGACGATTATTCCGGCGCTGTTTAGCCAGTGCACGACCGTCATTAAGGACAGCTCGTATCTTTCGGGCATTAACGTGGCCGAGCTCATGTACACGGCAAATGTCGTGATGGCCCACGCGATCGATCTGTCGCAGGTTCTTATGCTCTACGGCCTGGTGTTTGCGATGTACTTTGTGCTCAACTTTGGTATCTCGCTGCTGGTGAGGGCTTATCAGAGGCGAATGGTGGCAGCGTAGAATGTGGCAAAGGGACAGTCCCTTTGTCACATAGAGAAAGGAATCGCGATGAGCGATCTGGAGAATAAGAAGAGTCCTGTGGTCATTACCATCGCGCGCGACTTTGGCGCCGAGGGCCACGAGATTGGTCGTATCCTCGCCGATGAGCTGGGGATTCCGCTGTACGATAACGAGCTGCTGGTGCGTGCTTCGCTGCGCGCGGGCGAGTCGCTCGACAAGATGGCCGCCTACGACGAGCGTCTGGCCGTGGAGAACATGGCGTTTCTGCCCGACCGCTACGACGCGCGCTCGTACTCGGACAAGTTGTTCCAAAAGATGAGCCAGGTGATTTTGGATCTGGGCGAGACTGAGAGCTGCATTATCGAAGGCCGTCTGTCCGATTACCTGCTGCGTAACAACCCCAACCACATTGCCGTGTTGGTGACCGCACCCTTTGAGGACCGCGTCGAGATCGTGCGCAAGAAGCGTGGCCTTAACAAAAAGAAGGGCGCCAAGCTGGTCAAACAGCAGCAGAAGGCGCGTGAGGCGTTCTATAAGCGCTACAGTGCCGGTAAGTGGAAGATGACGAGCGGCAAGGACATCGTCGTCAACCGCGCCAAGCTGGGCCGCGAGGGTTGTAAAGACGTTATCGCCGCTGCCTACCGCTACAAGGTGGCGCAGCTCGAAGGCTAACCGACCAAAACCATCACAAAGGTGCCTGTCCCCATCGTGGTGGTTGGGTGGTCGGCATAGAAAAAGTCCCCGCCGGGCGTGTGCTCGACGGGGACTTTGCCGTTTGATGGCTAGCGCTGTGGGTGATTACTCGCCCAGCAGGCTCTTGGTGATGGAAGCGGCGGCCTTCTTGCCGGCGCCCATCGCCAGAATGACCGTAGCGGCACCGGTGACGATGTCGCCGCCGGCCCAGATGCGGGGATCGGTGGTCTGGCCGGTCTCCGCATCAGCGACGATGTAGCCCCACTTGTTGAGCTCCATCTTGCCGCCGATCTTCTTTGCGAAGGGGTTGGCGTTGGTACCGATGGCCGAGATCGCGACGTCGCAGGGGATCTCCTCGATGGCGCCCTCGATGGGCACCGGGCGACGACGGCCGGACTCGTCGGGCTCGCCGAGCTCCATCTTCTGGACCTTGACGGCGCATACGGAGCCGTCCTCGCCAGCGACAAACTCGAGCGGGGAGACGAGCGGCAGAACCTCGACGCCCTCGGCCTTAGCGTGGTGCAGCTCGGCGCGACGGCAGGGCATCTCGTCCTCGGTACGACGGTAGGCGATGATGGCGTGCTCGGCGCCCAGGCGCTTGGCGGTACGGACGGCGTCCATAGCCACGTTGCCGCCACCAAAGACGACGACGTTCTTGCCGTGCTTGGTGGGGGTGTCGTACTCGGGGAACTTGTTGGCCTTCATCAGGTTCACGCGGGTGAGGTACTCGTTCGCGAAGAAGACGTTGGGCAGGTTCTCGCCGGGGACGTTGAGGAACTTG
Source organism: uncultured Collinsella sp. (assembly GCA_902470905.1). GTDB lineage: Bacteria > Actinomycetota > Coriobacteriia > Coriobacteriales > Coriobacteriaceae > Collinsella. The sequence goes on from CABRIC010000058.1 coordinate 6,687, forward strand.
GGCAGGCCAGCGCCGGTCGCCACGTAGATGGCGTCGAAGCCCTGCTCGAACAGCTCCTCGGCCGTGGCCATGTTGCCCACGACGGAGTTGTACTCAAACTTGACGCCCATGTCCTCCAGGCCGTCAATCTCGCGCTTGACGACTGCCTTGGGCAGACGGAACTCGGGGATGCCGTAGACCAGCACGCCGCCGCCGGTGAAGAAGGCCTCGAAGACGGTGACGTCAAAGCCGTTGCGGGCGAGCTCGCCGGCGCAGGTGATGCCGGACGGGCCGGAACCGACGACGGCGACCTTCTTGCCGTTCTTGGGGGCCATCTTGGGCGTGGAAGCGAGCTCGGGGCGGTCACCCAGGAAGCGCTCGAGCTGGCCGATGGCCACGGGCTCGGACTTCTTGCCACGGATGCACTTGCCCTCGCACTGGTTCTCCTGCGGGCAGACGCGGCCGCAGATGGCGGGAAGCATGGAGTCCTCGCGGATGGTATCGAGAGCGCCGCCGAAGTCCTTCGCACGAATCTGCTCGATAAAGCGGGGGATGTTGATATTGACGGGGCAGCCCTCAACACAGAACGGCTTCTTGCAGTTGAGGCAGCGCTCGGCCTCGGCCAGCGCCATCTCCTCGGTGAAGCCCTTGTCGACGGGGCGGAAGTCGCAGGCGCGCTCGGCAGCCGGCTCCTCGTTATCGGGGGTGCGGGGCGACTTCATATCGGCAACGAAACGACCGTTAACTAGTGGCATGCGCAGCTCTTTTCCTCATAGGCCTTGAGGGACTCGCCCTCTTCGGAACGGTAAGCGGCCTGGCGGGCACGAAGGTCATCCCAGTCGACCAGGGTGGCATCGAAGTCGGGGCCGTCGACGCAAGCGAACTTGGTCACGCCGCCCACCTCGACGCGGCAGCAGCCGCACATACCGGTGCCGTCAACCATGATGGGGTTGAGCGACGCGGTGATGGGGGTGTTGTACTTCTGGGCGGTGAGGGTCGAGAACTTCATCATTGGAACGGGGCCGACGCAGAAGACCTGGCTCACGGCCTTGTCCTGCAGCAGGCGCTCCAGCGGAGCGGTGACAACGCCCTGCTCGCCGTAGGAGCCGTCGTCGGTGGTGATATGGATGTGGTCCTCGTCGAGGAGTTCGCGGAACTGGTCCTCCATGAGCAGGAGGTCCTTGGTGCGGGCGCCCATGATGGCGTGCACCTCGTGGCCGGTCTCGACCAGGTGCTTGGCGACCGGGAAGGCAATTGCCAGGCCGACGCCGCCGCCAATGACGGCGCAGGGGCCCTCGGCCATCTCGGTGGGAACGCCCAGCGGGCCCACGACGTCGCGCAGCGACTCGCCGGCCTCGTAGGTGGAAAGCATCTCGGTGGTCTTGCCGATCACCATGAAGATGAACTCGACCCAGCCCTCGTCACCGTTCCAGCCGGCCAGGGTAAACGGGACACGCTCGCCCGTCTCGTTGGCGCGAACCATGAGGAACTGTCCAGCGTGCGCATGCTTGGCGATTGCAGGCGCCTCGATGCGGAACTTGAACACCTTCTCAGAGAACTGCGTCTTCTCCAGGATCTTATACATAGAACCCCTCTCTTGTTAGGGCCGCCGAACCGTGCCTCCACGGAAATGGACGGTAGCCCGAATAAAACCGTACGCGCACAGGCGTTGTGCAGACATACGGTGCAAATTATACCCTCATGGACATGTCACTTACGTGTGTCTTCGGCGGTTGGGAGCAGGGTTTATCCACTTCGGCCTACCAAACAGGGGCAGGTATATTTTGGTCAGTTTTATCGGGTAAAACGGCAAAGGGGGCCGGCCTCGGGTTGTGATGAGGCCGGCTCCCTTTGGGGTGCTATGTGCGTATGGCGGCGCGCGGTTTATTACGATGCCGCAAATGGAGCGTTTCCGCAGGTAAAACCTGCCAAAATAAACCTGTCCCTAAATGGTAGGTTTTAGTGCTTGCCGTTGGCGGAGGCGGCGCCGTTGACATGGTCGCGAGCGTAGACCACGCCGTGCACGATCGCCAGGCCGGCGGCGTCGGCCGCGCGGGCGCAGGTGTCCTGGAAATCCTCGGCCTCGCGGGCGCGCAGCTGCTTAAGCACGTAGTCAGCGACGGGCATCTTGCCGGGAGGGTTGCCGATGCCGGTGCGGATGCGGCTGAAGTCGCGGCTGCCCATCTTGTCGATGATGGAACGCAGGCCGTTGTGGCCAGCATGGCCGCCGCCCACCTTAACGCGCACGTCGCCGGCGGGAATGTCGAGCTCGTCGTGGATTACGAGCAGCTCCTCGGCCTTGATCTTGTATTCGCGGCAGAGCTTGGAGATGGGGCCGCCCGAGGTATTCATGTACGACTGCGGCTTGACCAGCACAATCTGGCGCTTGCTGTCCTCTTCCTCGGGGTCGTTGATGTTGATGAGCGCGACCTCGGCGCCGGCCTGGTTTTTCCAGTACGTGACGCCGGCCTGACGGGCCAACTCGTCGATCGCTTTGAAGCCAGCGTTGTGGCGGGTCTCGGCATACTCATCGCCAGGGTTGCCAAGTCCGGCAACCATGCGAATCTTGAGCGGCTGTGCAGCTGCCATGTTTGTCCTCCGTTACGTAAATAGTTCAATCAACGACAAAGGCTACCACGCCCGCCGAAGGCGAGGAAAGGTTGCAGCAAAGTCATTTCAGAAAACAGCTGCCCCGAGACAGCAGGAAGCCCCGGACGCGCCGGGAGGGGTTATCAAAGCGAATATCCCGCAGCCGCAAAGCGGCGAGGACGTTCGCGTGATAACCCCGCAGGCGCGTCCGGGGCTTCCGGAGGGATGCGAGGGTCGAGCGACTACAGCGCGAAGTCGCCGCCGACGAGCGTGGAGACGGGCTCCTCGTGGTAAACGGCGGAGATGGCCTGAGCGAACTCCTCGGCGACCGAGATGGTCTTGATCTTGCCGCCGACCTCGACGGGAATGGCGTCGGTGACGAGGCACTCGACGATCGGGGCGTCGTTCAGACGCTCGATGGCCGGACCGGAGAAGATGCCGTGGGTGGCGCAGACGTAGATGTCGCCAGCGCCCATAGCCTTGAGCTCCTTGACGTTGGCGCACAGGGTGCCAGCGGTGTCGATCATGTCGTCGTTGATGATGCAGGTCTTGCCCTTGATGTCACCGATGATGCCCATGACCTCGGCGGCGTTGTGGCGCGGACGGCCCTTGTGGGCGATGGCCAGGTCGCAGCCGAGCATGTCGGACAGCTTCTTGGCGGCCTTGGCGCGGCCCACATCGGGGGAGACGACAACCAGGTTGTCGGTGTCGAAGTGCATGTCGTTGTAGTACTGGCCAAACAGCGGCAGCGCGGACAGGTGGTTAACCGGGATATCGAAGAAGCCCTGAATCTGGCCCTGGTGCAGGTCGAGGGTGATGATGCGGTTGACGCCAGCGCGCTCGAGCAGGTTGGCGACGAGGCGGGCGGTGATGGGCTCACGCGGGCCGGCCTTGCGGTCCTGGCGGGCATAGCCGTAGTGGGTGATAACGGCAGTGATGGAGCGGGCGGATGCGCGCTTGGCAGCGTCGGTGGCGATGAGCAGCTCCATGAGCATGTCGTTGACGTTGCCGCCGGCCACGGACTGAATCAGGAAGACGTCGGCGCCGCGGACGGTCTCGTCGTAGCGGGCGTAAATCTCACCGTTGGCGAACTGCTTTAGCGTAAGGCCCGAAAGCTCGACCCCAAGGTACTCAGCAATCTTCTGAGCGAGGGGACGGTTGGAGGAACCGGAATACACGCGGATGGACTTGCGCATATTCTCCGACTTCTCGGGATCATTAATCGGCATTACCCTTCTCCTTTATATCGAATGCCATATAGATGCCTTTTTGCATTGTAACCGCGCGACGGGGTTTATCGAGTCCTGATAACGTCTTTACCGTCAACGGACACGAACCGACCACTCATCCGGTTGCGCAGGTCACGATAGAAAAAGGAGCCGTCCCCATGGAACAGCTCCTTTTGTGCTTGGTAAAACGTTATGCCTCGTCGTCCTCGTGCAGGCGGCGGCGATAATCGGCGGCCCAGCCCTCGATATTTACCTGACGGGCGCGGCCCAGACCGAGTGCGTCGGCCGGAACCGGCTCGGTGATGACGGAGCCGGCGGCCACGAGTGCACCGTCGCCAATCTGGGCGGGTGCGACCATCATGGTGTCGGAACCGATGAAGGCATCCTTGCCGATGACGGTCTTGTGCTTGTGAACGCCGTCGTAGTTGCAGGTGATAGAGCCCGCGCCCACGTTGACGCCGGAGCCCATGGTGGTGTCGCCGATGTAGGACAGGTGGGGTACCTTGGAGCCCTCGCCGATCGTGGACTTCTTGATC
>CABRIC010000059.1 GCA_902470905.1 uncultured Collinsella sp.
GGCCCGTGGGTTATACCCTAAGAGCAAACCACCCTTTTTAAGGGTGGTTCTGATTTCGGTGTCAATTCAAATGTTTTTCAACCCATCCCCTCAATAACTTGCGGTGAAATAGGGACTGAAATGGCTGTTCAGAAGCCTATTCAATCCCTATTTCACCGCAACTTATGGGTGGGGATGGCTACGATGCTAGTGTGGCGATGACGGCTTCGTCGCCGGCGTATATTAGGGTGTTGCCATCGGGGATGATCGTCTGGCCTTCGCGCTTGAGCATCACCACAATAAACGGATGCTTGCCTTGCGGCACGTCGCGCAGGCGCTGACCGGCCAGGCGACCGTGGGGAGTCACGGTGACCTCGTGCAGTGTAACCTCGGCACGCTCTTCGAATGTTGGGGCGGCCATCACCAGAAGATCGCCTTCCTGGATCACGGTATCGCCGTTGGGCAGTACCGGGTGCGCCCCGTCGCGCAGCACCAGGACCACGAGCATATCCGTCGCGCTGCCAATGTCGGCGAGCGAGCGTCCGGCAAACGGATGTCCAGCGCCTACCTTGAGCTTGACGAACGACATGCCGTCTTCGTCGCGGTAGTCATTAAAGGTGCGGCGCACGTCGCCGGTCGCATCGATCATATCGAGCTTCTTTGCCACCGCCGGCAGCAGCGAGCCCTGCACCACAATGCTCGACACGGCAATCACAAACACCAGGTCAAACAGGTCGTGACCGCCGGGAACGCCGGCCACCACGGCAAAGAGGCTAAACACGACCGAAGCCGCGCCGCGCAGGCCCGCCCAGCTTACGAGCGCAACCTGGCGAGGGTTCGTCCTAAACGGCGCCAGCAGCATGCCCACGGCGATGGGGCGGCTCACGAAGAGCATGAACGCCATGAGCGCCAGGCCCGGCAGCAGCATTTGCGGCAGGCGTGCGGGTGTAACGAGCAGGCCCAGCAAAAAGAAGATGGTCATCTCTGCCATCTCGGTGAGGGTGTCAAAGAAGTGCGCCATCTCGACTTTGCCGGTGATGTCGCTGGCACCCAGCACAATGCCGGCCAGGTATACAGCCAAAAAGCCGTTGCCGTCCAGATAGCTCGGCAGCGCGTAGGCGACGATGGCCACGGCGAACAAAAAGATGGTCTGCGCGTCCTTGGCCGTTGCGTGCGCGCGTTCAATCAGGCGGCCCGCCGCCCAGCCGATGGCAAGGCCCAGGCCCACGCCCAGGATAATCTGCTTGGCCAGCAGTGCGGGAATGTTGATGTCGCCGCCGGCCGCGAGTGTAGCGAGCACAGCGGTGAGCATGTAGGCGACGGGGTCGTTGGAGCCCGATTCGACCTCGAGCAGCGAGTCGGTGCCACCTCTCAGCGACAGGCTGTGCTCACGCAGTACGCTAAAGACGCTCGCCGCGTCGGTGGATGCCACGACCGATCCCAGCAGCAGGCCGCCGATCCAGTCGAACCCCAGCGCGAAGTGGGCGAACACGCCGGTGATGCCGGCAGTGATGACGACGCCGAGCGTGCTCAGCAGCACCGCCGGCGCGGCGACGGGCTTGGCGCGGTCGATATTGGTGTTAAAGCCGCCGTAGAACATGATGAACAGCAGCGCCGTGCTGCAGACGGTTTCGGTGAGTGCGTAGTCGCTAAAGTCGATATGCGTCGGGCCGTTGACGCCCAACAGCATGCCCAGCGCGATAAAGATGAGCAGGGTGGGGAAGGGGAGTTTTTTGCCGACGGGTTTGATGGTCAGGCACAAAATGATGACGAGGCCGATAAAGAGAAGGATCTGGTTCATGGATAGTGTCCGCTCCTGGGTGGCTGGCGTGGCACGGTCAGTTGTCTGCGGATATTTGTACCCAAAGATGGTGGGTTTATGGGGTTGGGTTGTGGGCGTGCGCGATATCGTCATAGACGGCTGCCGTCTTTGCCTCTGCTCGGAAACCCTTTCCAGCTTTATTGCAACGGAGTACAATGGGTAACGTTTAAGTTCAACTTGAAGTTTTAGTTGCGGCGCCGGGCTTCGGCCGCAATGCAAGGAGAGGCGTACCATGGCGATCTATGTGACATCTGATGCTCACGGGCACGTGCGTGCGCTTGACGAGGCCCTGTCTAAGATCTCGTTGACGTCCGACGACACGCTGTACGTGTTGGGCGACATGATCGATCGCGGGCCCGATCCGGTCGGCGTTATTAAGCTCGTGCGCTCGCTGCCCAACGCCCGCGTGCTCAAGGGCAATCACGAGCAGATCATGCTCGATGCCATCATTGGCCAGGATCCGCTCGATGCCGAGACCTGGGATATCAACGGTGGCTGGACGACGCGTGAGCAGCTCAACGACATGGAATTTGAGGCATACGAGGAGCTCGTGCGATGGATGGCCGCGCTGCCGCTCTACGCGGTGGTCGAGACCGAGGAGCGCCCGTATCTGCTGGTACATGCCGGTATTGAGACCGAGGCGGCGCGGGCGTTTTTGCTCGAGCATGGCGTCGATTGTGCCGATGGCGTTGGAGCGGTGGGTGCCGATCGCGAGCTGCTGCAGCAGATGCTCGCGGTGCAGTCGTCCGATGACCTGCTGTGGATTCGTCATGGCTATTGGGATGCGTCGACCGGGCTGCTTTCTGCCGAGGGCAAGGGCCCGGTCGTGGTGAGCGGTCACACGCCCACGGTATCGCTTGGGCGCTATTGCGAGGTCGGTGGTCTGGCGGGGCTCGATGAGGAATCGGGACGCGGGCAGATCGTGCGCTTGGGCGGCGAGGACACTGCTGGTGTGCCCGATCGCATCGACATCGACTGCGCCGCCGCCACCGGCTCCGAGTTCGGCCGCGTGGGCATCCTGCGCCTGGACGACGGGGCCGAGTTCTACGCGAACATCAACCCGGGCGAATAACCTTGTTCCGCCGATCTACCGTAGTTAATTTGGGACGGGGCTTTTTTAGCTACTTTTGCCCTTCTGCCCGCTAATTGATTTCTCTGGGACGGGGATTAAATAATCATTTGGCTGCCCGCTGGCTAAGTGAGTAGACTTTTTTGGAAATGCCGAGCACCCAACATATTTGCCTCAATAAAACAGCAGGTCACGGACTTGTGCTTTGTCGGTGTGGTCCGGGATTCGGTAAAAGTCTACTCACTTAGTTTTGCGTGTCCGCAACGAGACCCCAGCCGGGGTGATTCCACCGCAAATTAGCTGCTCCCATCGCCGCAATTAGGCGCCGTATGGGTTGCGGTCGCGTTCGATGCGTTGGCGGATGTGGGCGTACTCGATAATCAACAGTACCAGCAGTAGGGCCATGATGGCTAGGTAACTCACGACGGCGCCCATCAGGCCGAGCAGGTTGATCAGAATCACCGGCAGCACCACGCTTACGGCGAAGCAGATCAGGTAGATCTTGGTGACGTCTCCAGCGTGGCGTAGCACCGTGATGATGGCGTAGATAAAGTCGATGGCCGCGGTGACGCCGCCGGCGACGACCATTAGCAGTGCAAGCGTTCGGTAGCGCTCAAAGTTGAGGCCGTACATAAAGCTCATGAGGGGAATGCCGGGGCCTGCCATAAATGCGGCGCACACGCCGGTGATGACCACGATCAGCGCCATAACGGCAACAATAATCAGGTCAAAGCGATGACGCTTGCGAGGATTACCCCAAATGCTCGACAAGCGCAGGAGCTGTGGTTTATAGATAAATCCAATGCTCAGCAAAATAGCCTGCGCCGGAAAGAACAGGGCATTAAAGTACAGCTGATATTTGTATGCCAGCGTGCCTTCCATCACAAACTTGGGCATGCTCTCAATTAGGTTGAACAGGAACAGTGCACCAAAGAGCGGGGCGCACTGGACAAACAGGTGGCCGACCTCGCGCAGGCTCACGCGGCGCGATTTTTCGGTCTCGAGCAGGGCGAGCGGCGCGGTGACCAGCACGAGCGAGGCAATCGCGGTGACACCCATGGCCATGGCCGCGATGGGCATGCCGCGCGTGAGGAACAGCGCCACGCTGAAGACCGCGATGACGCCGACGGAGCGTAGCGTTTGGCTCATTCCAGCCAAGTAGAGTTTGTCGGCCTGCTGCAGGCGGCCTTCGTACACGTCGGCGACGCCGTCGATGACCTTATACAGGTAGACGCCCAGGCCGATCGTCGCCATCTGCGCATCATAGCCGCGGGCGCTGCTGTACATGAGGCCGCAGCCTAGGGCGAGCGCTCCACAAAGCCAGCGGTTGAGCTGGTAGGAGGCAAAGGACGTCTTTTCGTCGATGTCTGAGACCTGGAAATTGCGCACGCCGTAGTTGCATGCGATCATGATGAGCGTGCCGGTGACGAAGGCGATGGAGAACTTACCGGCCTCCTCGGCACCCGCGAGCTGTGTCGACACGATGGTGAGCAGAGGAAACGCCATGCCCCACACGGCGGTGCCCAGGGTATTCCAGAGATAGTCGCGGCGGGTGGCGTGCTCTTCGTATTCCGCTTCCTGCATGGAGAAGCCGCCGCCGTAGACGGCGCCGAGCAGGCGGTTCCACCAAGCGTTGACCATGCGGCGGACGGGGCCGGGCTCCCGATCGCGTTCGCGCCGGCGACGTGTGGCTTGGTAGCTATCGGGTCCGCCGGCGTTGCGCTGACTCAGCTCCTGGATGCGTGCGAGCTCCTCGGCGGTGTGCGAGGCGGGGAACAGGCCGTTCTCGATGCGTCCGCCCTGGGCCCTTGCGGTGCCGTCTTTCGATGCAGCGGGGTTGGAGATGCCGTTACGGCGGGCGATGGCGCGGCGAATGCTATCGAGGGGCGTGATGCTCAAAGCGGGGTCCTTTCTATTGCTGCGCTCTAGTATAGACACCTCGGTGTCCGCTCGTATTTTTGAACAGGTTGTTCGATAATTTCGGCGGCGCCATTCGGTAGTCGGCACTTAGGGACGTTCCTTATGTGCAGGCACTTTGGGAACGTCCCTAAGTGCCGGCATCCGGGGACACTCCTTGAATGTTGCCTGTTCAAGAGTGTCCCCAATGACTAGTCGTTTAAGAACGTCCCCAATGACTGGGCCGCTTGCCTGCGATTTTTGACCGTTGGGCGGGCTTGCCGCCCTTGCCGCAAAAACGTTTTTGCATATCGGGTACAACGGGCTTTACGTGAGTAAAGTGCGCGCCGCGTCCACGTGCCGCGTTTTTAAAGGAGGCCCCATGCCTGGTGTTACCCCTGCAGAAGTTCTGTCCAACTTTGGCATTACGCTGGTCGAAGATTCCGCCGAGAACCAACCCCGCCTGCTGGTCGACCTGCCGGCAGCCGAGCTCGTCGAGCACGCCATCCGCCGCAACGAAGGTCGCATGGCCTCCAACGGCGCACTCGTGATCGAGACGGGGGAGCGTACCGGACGTTCACCCAACGACCGCTTTATCGTCGACACGCCCGACGTGCACGACAAGATTGCCTGGGGCGCCGTCAACCGTCCGCTGTCTGTCGAGAGCTACGAGGCCATCAAATCCGGCATCGTCGACTATCTCAACGAGCGCGACGTATTCGTCACGCGCGGTATGGCCGGTGCCGACCGCAACCATACACGTCGCCTGCTCGTCGCCTGCGAGCGCGCCAGCCAGGCGCTCTTTATTAAGCAGATGCTCGCCCGCCCGCTTGCCCGCGAAATCGCACGCACCGGCGAGCCGGACTTCTGCGTCCTTGCCGCGCCAGGTTACCAGTGTGACCCCGCCATCAAAGGCCTCAACTCCAGCGCCGCGGTGGTCATCAATTTCCAGGAGCGTGTGATTCTGGTCGCGGGTACCGGCTACTCCGGCGAGATCAAAAAGTCCATCTTCAGCGTTATGAATTACTTGCTGCCCGTCGAGGATGACGTGCTGCCCATGCACTGCTCGGCCAGTATGGACCCCGTCACGCACGAGACCGCGGTGTTCTTTGGCCTGTCCGGCACCGGCAAGACCACGCTTTCGGCCAATCCCACGCGCCTGCTGATCGGCGATGACGAGCACGGCTGGTCCGATATGGGCATCTTTAACGTCGAGGGCGGCTGCTATGCCAAGTGCGAGGGCCTGGACGCGTTCCACGAGCCCGAGATCTTCAACGCCGTCCGCTTTGGTGCCATCTGCGAAAACGTGGTACTCGATGAGAATCGCAAGCCCAACTACGACGACGTCTCGATCACGCACAACACGCGCGTGGCCTACCCTGTGGAGCACATTCCCAACGCGTGGACCAAGGGCATGGGCACCACTCCGAGCGTCGTGCTGTTTTTGACCTGCGACGCCTTTGGCGTGCTGCCGCCCATCTCGCGCCTGACGGCCGATGCCGCCATGTACCACTTTGTGACGGGCTTTACGGCCAAGATCCCCGGCACCGAGGTCGGCGTCACCGAGCCCACGCCCACGTTCTCCTCGCTGTTTGGCGAGCCGTTTATGCCGCTCGACCCCATGGTCTACGCCAAGATGCTCGGCGAGCGCATCGCCGACGGCCGCACGCGTGTCTATCTGGTCAACACCGGCTGGATTGGCGGCGGCTACGGCGTGGGTCATCGCATCGAGCTTGCCTATACGCGCTCACTGGTCGCTCGCGCCCTCGACGGCACCATCGAGGACAGCGAGTTTGTGCATGATGACATCTTTAATGTCGACATTCCCACTACGTGCCACGGTGTGCCCGACGGCATCCTGGTGCCGCGCCAGTACTGGCAGAGCACTGCGCGCTACGACGAGGCCGCGCACAACCTGGCGGTGATGTTCGAGGAGAACTTCGAGAAGAAGTACTCACACCTGCCCGAGTCCGTCAAAGCCGCCGGCCCGCACGCCCAGGTGCCCGTCGAGGCCCGCCATCGCGGCCGCGGCCTGCTGGGACTCCGCCACTAGCGTCGCCTCAGACCCAAAACCACCACAAAGGGGACAGGCACCTTTGTGGTGGTTTTGCTTGGGCGGATGACTCAGGTTACAATACGCCTGACATATCGCCCCCTTCTCCGGATGGGGGCAGCGTAAGCGCTCTTGTGGCGGCACCGTAGGACTTTGAAGGTGGCCGCTGTGAGGGCGCTTTTTGCTTAGACGCCCCCGCTCGGGCGCACGCTATGAAGGGAGAGCATATGAAGAGCTTTATTGCCGAGGAGTCATTTTGGGAGCTGTTTCCACAGACGGCGATCGGCGTCGTGGTCGTAAAGGGCATGAAGCCCGCGGCGCAGATTCCCCAGGAGGACGTGGATACGATCGCCGCGCTGCTTGACCGCGCCAACATCGATGCGGAGCGCCACCTGACAAGCGATACCATCAGCGAAAACGCGCCGGTCAAGGCATGGCGCGAGGCGTATCGCCTGTTCAAGACCAAGAAGGGCGCGCGTTGCTCAGTTGAGAACCTGCTCAAGCGCGTGCTCAAAGGCAAGCCGGTCGGCCACATTACGCCGGCGGTGGATATCTACAACACGATTTCGTTGACTTATGCGTTGCCCGTTGGCGGCGAAGATTTGCATGCTATTGAGGGCAATCTGCGCCTGGCGGTGACCGACGGCGGCGACGCGTTCTTGCCACTTGGCGAGGAGGCAGATGATCCGACGCTGCCCGGTGAGCTTGCCTATATCGATGATGCGGGCGCCGTGTGCCGTTGCTGGAACTGGCGCGATGGCGTTCGCACGGCGCTGTCCGACGATTCGGCGGACGCATTTCTGGCGATTGAATGCGTGGAGCCCGAGCGGATGGGGGACTGCCAGGCCGCGATCGATCGCTTGGCCGAGCTGCTCGAGCGCTATCTGGGAGCGACGGTCGTCGTTAAGACGCTTGTGACCCGCGACAATCCCTGCGTGGAGCTATAGCGGCGCCTAGAATCTATTGATGCCCAAAATCACCACAAAGGCGCCTGTCCTTTGTGGTGATTTTTATGTTGATGGGTCAACAAATAGGGTGTGCAGGGCTGGCGGCCGATAAGTATGGTTAAGATGTTTACCCGTTAGCATTATGCAAGCGAAAGGCGGTCGTCTCCCATGCAGCAGAGCGACGAGACACGTTTCGAGGACTTTGTCGGACTGATCAGCGGACTCTACAAGGAGATCCAGCGCATTAAGACATCTGAGGGCGCAAGGCTGGGTCTTAAGGGCTCCGACATCATGTGCCTGTACTATCTTGAGCGCAGCAAGGACGGTCTGACTGGTGCCGACCTCGCCCGCATGGCTGGCGTGACCCGCGCTGCCGTCTCGCGCACACTGGCTCATCTGGAGGAGGGCGGCTACGTCGAGGTCGACGATTCGGCCGATGCCGCCGTTAAGTATCGCGCCCCGGTTCGTCTGACCACGTTAGGCGGCGAGAGCATGAACGAGGCCGATCGCATTATTGGCGAGGTGCTCGACGCCACCGGTAAAGCCATGGGTGTGGAGCAGCGCGAGCAGATGTATGCATCGCTGCGCACGATTCTCGACACCCTGCGCGAGCTGTAGGGCCGCCAAGGCATTTGCTACCCATTAACAACTGCATCGTCCCGTTCTAAGCGCGTATACCGTGCCGGGGCATTGTTGTCAAAATTCCCTGCGCGAGGTCCGCGCAAGAAAGGATTCGTTATGTCCGTCCGCATTATTACCGATTCCGCAAGCGATTTGTCTCCGGCGGAACACCCGGCGCTGGCTGTTTTGCCGCTGTCCGTCACCTTTGGCACCGATGTGTACATGGATGGCGTCGACATCGACCACCAGCGCTTTTACGAGATGCTCGTGGAGCGCGATGAGCTGCCCAAGACCGGTCAGGTCAACCCGTACGCGTTTTCGCAGGCGATTGCCGAGGCGCGTGAGGCCGGCGACGAGGCAGTGATTATTACCGTGGGCGCCAAGCTTTCGGGCACCAATCAGAGTGCCCGTACCGCACTTGCCGAGGCGCCGGGCGGCGACGTGTTCGTGGTAGACAGCAACAACGTCACCCTGGGCGAGCGCGTCCTGGTCGAGTATGCGCTGCGCTTGGTGGACGAGGGCCAGAGCGCGGCTCAGGTCGCGGCGGCGGTCGAGGCCGTGCGCGACCGCGTGGTGGTTATCGGTTTGCTCGAGACGCTGGAGTACCTGGTGCGCGGCGGTCGTCTGTCTGCTGCGGCCGGCGCCGTGGGCACACTGCTCAACGTAAAGCCCGTGGTGGCTGTCGAGGACGGTCTGATCGTGCAGCTGGGCAAGGCGCGCGGTTCCAAGAACGGCCGCAACCTGCTCAACCAGAAGGTCGAAAAGGCAGGCGGCATCGACTTTTCCATGCCGCTGGCGCTCGGCTATACGGGCCTTTCGGATGCGGTGCTCAAGAAGTATATCGAGGACAGCGCGGCGCTGTGGGCTGGCCATGCCGAGGGCGAACTACCCGTTCACACCATCGGCGCCACCATCGGCACCCACGTAGGCCCCGGCGCCGTAGCCGTAGCCTTCTTCCAGCCCGCCAACTAACCGACCCGCCATAAACCACCACAAAGGTGCCTGTCCCCTTTGCGGTGGTTTATGCTTTTCAGGGTGGAAGGGAGCGAGCAATGGCGTCTGAGGGCTTTTTTGAGCGGGTGTACGAGGTAGTCGAGCAGATCCCTGAGGGGATGGTCGCCACGTATGGTCAGGTGGCGCTGCTTGCCGGTCGTCCACGAAGTGCGCGGTACGTGGGGTATGCGTTGCACAGCAATCCGCGCCCCGGCGAGATTCCCTGTCACCGCGTGGTGTTTGCCGACGGGCGCATATGCGAGGGTTTTGCTTTTGGCGGCCCCGATGCTCAGCGTGAGCTTTTGCTAGGGGAGGGTGTGACGTTTACCGATCCCATGCACGTCGACTTGGCCGCCTGTCGCTGGCCAGCAGGGCTCTAGCGGCTCTGCCGTGGCCAAAACCACCACAAAGGTGCCTGTCCCCTTTGTGGTGGTTTTCCGCTGCAGGTTTACCGGGGCTAACTTATGGAGAAGCTATGGCGGCGCATATTGACGCTAGAAAGTAAACCATGGTGAACTATATTGGTTTCAGCAACGGAGCAGGCAATAGGCGATGAAAAAGCCTGCCCTGTTGAGTTTGATTCGCATTCCTCCCCTCTGTGCGATTCAACGGTGTACTTCGGGAACAGGCCCGCTGGCAACTAACTGCCAGCGGGCCTGTTCCTGTTTCGGTGAGGATTCAGCCTCACCGTCTATGTTGTGCGAAAGCGCTTTGCCTAGTACACCATGCCCATGGCGTCCTGAACCTCGGCCAGGGTCTGCTCGGCGATCACGTTGGCGCGACGATTGCCTTCGTGCAGCACGTCCTTCACGTAATCCAAGTCGTTCTCGTAGCGCTGACGGCGCTCGCGGATCGGGGCAAAGTACTCGTTGACGGCCTCGGTCACGTACTTCTTGAGCTGGCCGGAGCCGCCCATGCCAATCTCCTCGGCAATCTCGACCTCGGAACGACCAGTGCAGATGGCAGCCGTCGAAAGCAGGCCGGATACGCCGGGGCGGTTCTCGGGATCAAACGTGATCATGCGCTCGGAGTCGGTCTGGCTCTTCTTGATGCGCTTGGCCGTCTCCTCGGCGGTCATCGAGATGTTGATGGCGTTGCCGTAGCTCTTGCTCATCTTGCGACCGTCCAGGCCGGGCAGCAGCGGGGTCTCGGACAGCAGCGCGTCGACCTCGGGGAACACCTTGCCGTAGCGGTTGTTAAAGCGGCGGGCGATGGTGCGGGTGAGCTCGATGTGCGGCAGCTGGTCGCGCCCGACGGGCACCACATTGCCCTTGCAGAACAGGATGTCGCAGGCCTGGTGCACCGGGTAGGTGAGCAGAAGGCCGGTGAGCTCGTGCCCCGAGGCCTCCATCTCGGTCTTGACCGTGGGGTTGCGCGCCAGCTCGGCCTCGGACACCAGCGACAGGAACGGCAGCATGAGCTGGTTGGCGGCGGGCACGGCGGAGTGCGCGTAGATCATGGTCTTGTCGGGGTCGATTCCGCAGGCAAGGTAGTCCATGACCATGTCTGTCTCTTATACACATCTGACGCTGCCGACGATACTCCTTGTGTA
>CABRIC010000060.1 GCA_902470905.1 uncultured Collinsella sp.
GAGATAGCGTAGCGTCTCGTGGGCTCGGAGATGTGTATAAGAGACAGGAACGCACCTATATATAAGTGTATATCCCAGACGGGCTATCGCCTTCAGGCAAGCGACCACGCGCACGGTAATCTTCCGCGCCGTGCCCGTAGCGGCCTACGCCGCTACACGGCTACACGCCTACGGGGCTACACGCCGCCGCCCGGCCGAACGGCGGGTGGGTCGCCCATGGGCGCCCTCGGGCCATGCTCCCATTTTTGAGAGAGCTGCCGTCGGGGCTTCCCGAAAGCCGCCTGCATTCCCGCGGACGCATTGCGCAATCGTAAAAAGAAGGGCACGGACGTCCGCGTTCGCGGAAACCCGTGCCGCATTTGCGTAACCGAGAAGACCGGGTAGAATCTATCTAAACGCGTTTCCACATTCCCGTACTTGCACTACGGATTTGGGAAAGCGAATGCCTCAGCCTCTACTCGACCACGGTCGCCTTGGTCGGGATGGCCCCCAGCACTGCCGCGTACTCGGTGGGGTAGAGGCGGCTGATGGTCTGAACGTCGCGGATGAGGACGTTGCGGTCGTCGGGCTCGGAGATGCCGTAGCCGAACGCCTCGAGCGTCTCGATCGCCTCGCGGATCTTCTGCTGGAACATGGGGCCGGGGTCCACCCTCAGGCCGAGATAGCCGCGCCACAGGCTCGGCGACACGCGAAGCATGTTCTGGATCTTGGACATCGGCTCGATGTCGGCGTAGACGTTGAGCGTGACCATGGCGTCCTTGTGCCCGAGGATCGACTGCAGCGCCTTGATGTCGCCGCCGTGGCGGATCCACTGCGTCGCGAAGGTGTGGCGAAGGCCGTGGAACGTGATCAGCTCGTCGTTGGTGCCCATGAGGCCGTTGGTCTCCGAGAACGTCTTGAACGCCCTGCGGATGTAGCTGGTGGTGGCGAAGGAGCCGTCCGGCCGCGACACGACGTAGCTGTCCGCGAGGTCGCGCAGGCCGAGGGCCGATGCCTCCCGGAGCCTCTGCGAATCGATATCGTGGATCTCTTTCAGGAAGGGGAGCAGGCCCACCGGGTCGATGGGGATCGTCCTCAGGTCGTGGTTCTTGGTGTCCTTGATGAAGGAGCCCCTGTCCTTGACGTAGGCCACCGAGTGCCTGACCGTGATGAGCCCCGACTCGAAGTCGACGTCGCACCAGCGCAGGCCGCAGACCTCGCCGATGCGCATCCCGGTGTGCAGGGCGAGCACGACCGCCCGCCTGAAGGTCGAGTCCGGCATCATCGAGGTCACCGAGTTGAGCTTCGGCACGAGGTCGGAGCGCAGCGCGTTCCTGGGCCTGGCGATGACCCTGGGCGCGAGGGCGCCGTCGAACGGGTTCCTCCCGATCGTGTCGTTGCTCCTCTTCAGCAGGACGGCGTAGAGCCGCTTGCCGAGCTTGAAGGACTTGTTGAGCGTGTCCGGAGCGGTGCCCAGGGCGATCCTGCGCCTCGACCACGCGTTGACGTCGTCGGTCGTCACCTCGTTCACGGGGACGAGGCCGAGCTCGTCGCGCTCGATGTGCAGGGCGCTGTAGTGGTAGTCGTCGCGGGTGGTCGGGGTGATCCTGTTCATCTCCAGGCAGAAGTCGATGAACTTCTCGAGCGCCTCGGAGAGCGGCAGCGCGGCGTAGTCGTCACGCTTCTCGGCGGGAAGCCCGGCGCCGACAGCGGCCCTCGCCTCCTCAGCCTCGGCGAGCTCGAGCTCGATCTCCGACCTGAATTCCGAGAGGAAGCGCATCGCCGCCGCCTTTCCCCTCGTGCTCTGCTTCAGGCAGGGCACGCCGGTGTTCTTGGTCCTCTGGACCTTCTTCCCGGTCATCTCGTCGGCCACCGTCACGACGGCCTGCCACTTGCCCTTGTTCTTCCTCACGCCGCCGGGTCCGCATACGCGTAAGGTTTTATTGCTGCATTTCTCGTTTTTCATGTCTGCTCCTAAATCCACAGTTGATTAGAAACAGATGGGCCCACCTGCGGGAACCCGGGGAGACGACGATTCGGTGCTCCTACCCCCGTTGATTAAGTCATCGGCTGCACCGCGCTCCGCAAAACCGATAATATTCTAACTTGACAAAACGCGCTGAGCTGGGTTAATTTACATACGTAAAAATGCTCTACTTGCGCTATCTGCGCGTGCTTTAACAAAATAACCACAGGTCAGGGCCATTCTGGGCCCGCTGGGGGTCAAGGGGTCGCTGGTTCGAATCCAGTCGTCCCGACCAGAAGTTTGCAGGTCAGGCACCTAGTGCCTGACCTTTTTTGTTTTTAATCACTATGATTATTTTGCTTAAAGCAACAACGTTCCCGCTCGATGTGATTACCGAATCAAAACGTGTACATCAGCCACCAAAATCGACATTTTTCGACATGTTTGGAGGCTGATGTACACGAATGCGAAATCCCCCGCCGCCTAAAAGCGCCCTCCACATGTCTGGACTCTCTATGCTTACGCTGGATAGACATCGCCGGAACGGGTATAGTATCGAAAGTTTTGTCGTTAACCAGCGGGGGAGTCCTGTGGGCATCAAAAAGAAGATCAAAAAGGAGCTTATCGGCACTTCCGATTACCCGTCGAATAAGATCTTTACGATCTCCAATTTCATCACCTTTACGCGCCTGATCCTCACCCTGGTATTTCTGTACCTGTTTGTGACGGATAACAACCGCGTCATCGCCATCGTTATCTACGCCGTTGCCGCCTCCACCGACTGGATGGACGGCCAGATCGCCCGCATGACTAAGACGGTCTCATGGCTCGGCAAGGTCATGGATCCCATTTGCGACCGTGCGCTGCTATTCACCGGCGTACTTGGACTAGTGGTCCGCGGAGAGCTACCCATCTGGGTCTGCGTGCTCATTATTGGCCGCGACATCTATCTGGGCATCGGAACGCTTATCGTGCGTCACTATCATCGTCGCCCCATCGATGTCGTCTTTCCCGGAAAGATTGCCACTGCGCTGCTCATGACCGGCTTCTCGCTCATGCTGCTCGGTTTCCCCGTTATTGACGGCCTGCATCTTTTACCTTCATCCCTTACGGCCTTCCCGGGCCTCAACGGAAGCTCGGTGCCCCTCGGCATCTTCTTTGTGTACGACGGCGTGATCTTCTCCATGCTCACGGCTGTCATCTACTCCATTAAGGGCGGAGTGGCCATTAAACAGGCTCTCGCGCATCCCGAGGACGAGGACATCGACTTTCTGAACCCTGAAATCGAAGACTGATTCGTTGGGGTATGATTACGTACGGTTCATTATTTGCGGCACGTCCGCGATAAGTTAGGGGTTGTCATGGACAACATGGTTAACAATATGCCTCAGAATGATAAGACTGCTGACGCTACCTGCGTATTCCGCGTGCCTTCAAGCGACGTCACCGTTCCCGACCTCATGGCCAACGTGCGCATCACCGCCCCCGTTCTGTCCATCGTCAAGGGTCCGCAGACTGGTGCCGCCTTTGAGCTCGAGGACGACGTGACCACCATCGGCCGCGATCCTGCGAACGGCATCTTCCTCAATGACATGACCGTTTCGCGCAGCCACGCACGCATTATCCGCGAGGGCCTCGGCGCTCGCATCGAGGACTTGGGCTCGCTCAATGGCACCTGGGTCGACGGTGCTATCGTCAATGCAGCCCCGCTGCACGACGGTTCTTCCGTCCAGATCGGTACGTTTACGCTCATCTACCACGAGAGCACGCCGGAGCGCATCGAAACCGGTGAGTAGGGCATGGCCGAACGCAACTATCTGAGTATCGGCCAAGTCGTCAACCTACTTCGAGGCGCATACCCCGATCTTTCGAACTCAAAAATTAGATTTCTAGAGGATGAGGGGCTCATTACCCCTCATCGTACGCCTAAGGGATACCGTCAGTACTCCAAGGAGGACGTTGATCGCCTGGAGGTCATTCTGCACTTGCAGAAGACTCGCTACATGCCGCTCAACGTGATTAAGCAGCGCTTGGAAAACGCCACGGACCTGTCAACGCTCGCCTACGAGGTGGGCTTGCTGTCCGATGTTCCGCTCAAGACGGAGCCCAAGGAGACTAAGCAAAAGCTGCATCCCATCGAAACCATTCCCGATATGCTGGGCGTCGAGATTTCGTTTATCCGCTCGCTCGCCGAAAACGACCTCATTCGCATCATCAAGAGTCCGCAAAATCGTGAGCTCGTCGATGGTCGCGATTTCCCGATCATCCGCTACTGCTCCGAGCTGTCACGCTTCCATATCGAGCCGCGCAACCTGCGTCAGTACGTGTCTTCCGCCAACCGCGAGTCCTCGATGTTTGAGCAGGTGCTCGTGAGCATGCTCGGAATGGATACCTCCGATGACGAGCGCGACGCCAAGCTCGAGCGTGCGTTTAAGAAGCTTCACGACCTGACGGAGGGCGTGCACACCGCGCTGCTCAAGAACCGCGTTTTTGAGTCGCTCAACGCCGTGGTCGAGGACGCCGACATCGATGCACTCGATGAGGAAATCACACGTTCCGAGTCCACCAAGGCCAAAAACGAAGAGACAGCCGCGCCGGCTTCGCACGAGGATTCTCTCGTAAAGCCGCTCAAGGTCGTCGCCCCTTCGCAATCCGGCACTGCCACCGCGGGCAAATAACCGCTGCCGAAATTTCGGCAACCCATTGAAAGGTCATGCAATGTACGACTTCGAATCTCAAATCGTCGATATCCCCGACTATCCCGAGCCCGGAGTCATCTTTAAAGACATCACGCCGCTCTTTGGCAATCCCGAGGCGCTCAAAGCCATGACCGATGCCCTCGCCGAGCACTTTGCCGGCATGGGAATCACCAAGGTCGTGGGTCCCGAGGCTCGCGGCTTTATGGTTGGCGTACCGGTTGCTGTAGCCCTTGGCGCCGGCTTTGTTCCCGCACGTAAACCTGGCAAGCTGCCGCGTGAGACCGTAAGCCAGAGCTACGAGCTCGAGTACGGCACCGATTCAATTGAGATCCACGCCGACGCTATCAGCTCTAAAGATACCGTGTTGATTCTGGACGACTTGGTCGCGACGGGCGGAACCGTCGAGGCAACAGGTAAACTGGTGCGAGATATGGGCGCAAAGCTTGTCGGTTACGGTTGTATCCTTGAGCTTGCGTTTCTCAACCCGCGCGAGAAGCTCACGCCGTCTAATGACGATGTGGAGCTCTTTAGCCTGGTGACGGTGGACTAGCCGTTACCCTTAGTTACTGGAAAGGAAGCTACATGCGCACAGCAAACACGCACAAAAACATGGCACGCTGCGCTGCTACGGCAACCCTCGCTTGTGTTTTGGGCTTGGGCCTCGCGGCTCCTGCCTACGCCGATACCGCATCCGACCTTGCCGCTGCTCGTACTAAGCTCGAGCAGATCGGTACCCAAACCCAGCAGATTTACGATGAGCTCGCCACGCAGACGCAGGCGCTCGATCAGACTGCCGGCGAGATCACGCAAAAGCAGCAGGAGATCGCCGATGGCCAGGCCAAGCTCTCGACCTATGTCGCCGGCGAGTACAAAACCGGCGGTCTGAGCCTGCTTCAGGTTCTGACGGGTGTCGATGACCTGAGCGATATGCTCAACCGTCTGTTCTACTACGGCAAAGTTTCCGATAAGCAAGCTCAGACCATTCAAGAGGTCAAGGAGCTTAAGCAGCAGCTCACCGATAAGCAGTCCGAGCAGGAGAAGAACGTCGCCGCAACGCAAAAGAAGGTCGATGAGCTTAACGCCCAGCAGGCTGAAGCCCAGAACGTCGTAAACTCCCTGGATTCGCAGCTGCAAGCCGAGCTTGCCGCAGAAGCCGAGGCCAACGCCGCGCTGCAGGCTGGCATCAACGCCAGCACCGCCGAGAAGGCCACGGTGAGCAACGAGACTGCCGGTACGACCGAGAACACCAACAACGGTGGCCAGACCAGCAATAACAACAACCAGGGCGGCAACACTCCGGCTCCTACGCCGGCGCCTGCTCCGACGCCGCAGCCCTCCACACCTGCTCCGGCTCCGACGCCTTCTGCTCCGAGCCAGTCTGTTGATGGCGGTTCTGTTGTCTCGCGTGCATACAGTAAGCTTGGTTGCGCTTATTCCTGGGGCGGAATTGGCCCGAACAGCTTCGACTGCTCTGGTTTTGTTAGTTATTGCCTCACTGGTCGCTATTGCCGCCTGGGCAACACGGGCACCTTTATGGGCTGGACGCGTGTGTCCGATCCGCAGCCCGGTGACGTTGTGGTCAACTCATACCACACCGGCATTTACATCGGTGGTGGTCAGATGATTCATGCTTCCGACTACAACACGGGTGTTATCATCAGCTCCGTTGCCGCCGGCATGAACAATAACTACATCTTCGTACGCTACTAAGTCATCTTACACAGCGTGTGGATGTGGACCTCGTGGCTTTTAGTCATGGGGTCCATTCTTTTGCCTTTCGTGCAGGCCGCTATCTAGTTTTGAATACTAGATAGCGGCCCAATCGGTCTGCAAGAAGGCTATAATTGTTTAGGAACAATTAGAAAGGACCCTCTATGAGCTGGGCACTTATCTCAGATTCAAGCTGTAACCTCCGCGATTGGCAACCGACCGCGCCCCATACCACCTTTGCATTTGCGCCCCTCAAAATTCGAGTGGGGGAGCGCGAATTCGTCGATGACCTTTCGCTCGATGTTCATGAGCTCAACTGCGCTGTTCAGGCGGAGACGAACGCTTCTTCGAGCGCTTGTCCCAGCGTAGGGGAGTGGGTCAAGCTCTTCAAATTGGCAGACAAGACCATCTGCATGCCGATATCTGAGGGCGTGTCTGGCAGCTACAACGCGGCAGCCACGGCTCGCGATATGGTTCTTGCCGAGGAGCCCAACCGACAGATTCATCTAGTCAATTCACGCGCAGCTGGCGGCAAAATGGACCTCATTTTCTTGCTGTTCGACCGCTATCTTGCAAGCAATCCGGATGTCTCATTCGAGGACGCTTGCGCATACTTCGATAGCCTTGAACAGAACAGCAAAATCCTCTTCAGTTTGTGCAATTACGAAAATCTCGCCAAAGCCGGACGTATCCCTAAGGCAGCCGGCGTCATTGCCAACAAGCTCAATATCCGCATTTTGGGCACGGCGAGTGAGGTCGGTAAAATCGAACTCGTCGGGCACACGCGTGGCGAAAAGAAGATGCTCAACAAGATCATCGACACCATGGAAGCCGAGGGTTTTACGGGCGGCGAGGTCGTCATCGACCATGTGGAGAACGCATCGAGCGCCCAGGCGTTGGCCGATCGCATTATTGAGCATTGGCCCGGCTCCAAGACCATCATCATGCCCTGCAACGGCCTGGATTCCTATTACGCCGAGATGCACGGCCTCATCATCGGCTACGGTATGGGCGTAGCTTCGGGCAAATAAAGTCCAACCAAGCAAAAATACGGGCGGGACAAAGCGACAGATGGCTCTTTGTCCCGCCCGTTTTATACGTCGGCTAGCTATTAAACCCATTGAACTTGAGATAGCTCATCAGGTACGCCTTCGAAACGAAGGACGATACGGCACTGCGCACAAGCAGCGACTCGCGTGTGACCTGATGCGCAGTATCTGGTACAGGCGTCTGCTCGATAGAAAACGCGGCGCGAATCGATGCCTCAAGCTGGTCAACCACATAATCGAAGGCGGTCGGAGCATCGTAGCTCAAACGCTGAATGTTAAAGAGTGCCTGCACCGCGGCAATAGGTAACACCTGCTTAAAGATGCAGATAGCGATTAGGCGGGCAATCTGCTCGCGGCCATATTGCTTTTTGACCGGAGCGGGCACCAGGCCGACCTTCACATAGTTATTGATCATCGATGGCGTAATGACAGGCTGCTCAACGCAAATGGACAGCGGCTCCATCCACAGCACAACATACTCAATGACCTGGTCGCGGTAGAGCGTCACATTAGGCAACTGGTCATAGCGCGGCAGACTCAACGTATTGAGTTTGCGCACGATATCGGACTGAATAAATGCATCGGGCAGCACAGTGGGCTGAATATCCTCAGGCTTAATGCTGACCGACGAATCGGACATCGGGATAACGCGTTTGGCGTGGTTCATAAGGATCCTCCGTTCATTAGCTATATTG
This sequence comes from uncultured Collinsella sp., assembly GCA_902470905.1. GTDB lineage: Bacteria > Actinomycetota > Coriobacteriia > Coriobacteriales > Coriobacteriaceae > Collinsella. The sequence goes on from CABRIC010000060.1 coordinate 8,099, forward strand.
TATTCTAGGTTATCTAGTTTTGCATACTATATAGCAGGAAAGTAAAAGTGGTTGGACAGCACATTGATGCACAGTCCAACCACTTTGTTTTAAAGATAGCAACCTTACATAAGATATATTATCGTACTTATCCGCGGAGAAACGCGTATGCGCTCGTTGCTGCTATGGCTCCGTCAGAAACCGCGGTCACAACCTGACGTAAGCGTTTGGAACGGATGTCGCCAGCAGCAAATAGACCTGGCGTGCGGGTCGCCATGGATTCATCAGTCAGAATGCCGCCATCAGGCGCCAGATCGACTAGATGCTCGACAAGTTCGGTATGGGGTTGCGTCCCGGTATAGACAAAGATGCCGAAAGAGCCGGGCTCAAAGGTCTCAGCATGCGTCTTACCGCTTGCATTGTCCTTGAACGTAATTGTCGTGGGCATCGCTTCACCAGAAAGCTCAACAATACTAGTTTGGTACCTAACTGTAATATTGTCCTTTTTGAGTACTTTCTGAACAACACCATCAGGCGCACGGAACTGGTCGCGGCGCAGCACGATGGTCACACTGCTGGCAATGTCTGACAGGAACAGAGCCTCTTCGCATGCCGAATTGCCACCACCGATTACAAAGACCTGTTTGCCGCGGAAGAACATGCCGTCACATGTTGCGCAATATGAAACGCCACGACCGCGATAGGTATCCTCGCCAGCGAAACCTGCCGGACGCGGCGTGGCACCCATGCAAGCGATAACGCTCGAGGCAAGCGTATCGCCCATATCGTGATGCACCGTAAACAGCGCTGCATCGGCATCGTAATCGATACCCGTAACCATGCTCCATGTAACCTGCGCTCCCAGCCCCTCTGCATGTTGCTGAAAACGCTCGCCGAGTTCGGCGCCACTCAAGAGCGGAATGCCCGGATAGTTCTCGACTTCATTGGTCGTGGCGATCTGTCCACCCGACATGCCCTGCTCAATCACGGTTGTCGTCAGGTTGGCACGCGCAGCGTAAATGGCGGCAGCATAGCCCGCGGGGCCTCCACCGATAATCGCAACATCAATCGGCTGATCGGTAGTCATGAAGAATCCTCTCGTCGAAACGTTGTCGTTCTTTGCGCTCATACCCAAATTTACGTGAACATGACACTCATGCACTACAATGATAAATCGCGTAACAAAGCTGAAGGGGAGTTATCGATGGATCAAACGCAGACGAGCAATAGCGCTCCCCTGCCCATGCAAGCCACTCCCCAACCGGAGCAAATGACCGTTTCACCTACACAAAAACCCCTGGTAACCATTGTGCACGCATCGGTTGGATCGGGCCACAAAGCCGCCGCCAACGCGATTGCACAAGCATTTGACCTTATCCGCGGCACCAAGGGAATCCCTGAGGATATTGAAATTGAAGTGCTCGATATCCTTGATTTTGGACGTATTAAATTCGACGGCAATAAGACCGCGGCTTCTTTTACGGGAGCCACACGCCCCATTTACGACCTGACCTGGCGATATACGCTTACGGGACATCTTCTCTGGGGTGGCGGCACGGCATGGTCACGAATTATGTTCCCCGCCTTCAACGAATACGTCCGGACCCGCAGGCCCATAGCCGTGGTCGCAACGCACATTACAGCGGCCAACGTCGCTGTGGGCGCCCGCGTCATCACGGGTATTGATTATCCGGTCATCTGCGTGCCGACCGATTACGAAGTCGAAGGCTTTTGGCCCCACAAGGACACCGACCTATTCTGCGTAGCCAACGAATTTATGGCCGAGACACTTCGCCCCCGTAAGGTTCCCGAGACCAAAATCCGCATCACAGGCATCCCCATCCGCACCGGGTTTGATACGGACTATAATCGCGAGGAAGAACTCGAGAAGTTCCATCTCCCCGCTGACAAGACCGTTGTGTTGGTGATGGCCGGTGCCAGTTTGCCTCAACCGTACGTTCGCTTTCGCGCGGAGATGGACCGCACACTCCCCTTCCTGCGTAGCTTCGAGGACATGCACTTTGTCTTTTTGCCGGGTAAGGATGAGGAATACGCCACCCGACTCAAGACGCTCTTCGACGCCATGAAGCTCGACAACGTCACAGTTCTGGACTACGTGGACGACATGGCGGCCCTCATGCACGGCTGCGACCTGGCAATCCTCAAATCGGGCGGACTCACGGTCACCGAGTGCCTATGCGCACATCTGCCGATGATCCTGCTGGGCAAATCATATGGTCAAGAAAAGGCCAACACCACGATGCTCACCGGCATGGGCGCCAGCATGCATGTCACCACCGCACGAGAACTCATCGTAACCCTTAGTCACTTACACGACCATCCCGAATCACTCAAAGCCCTACTCATCAACGGCGAAGTACTACGCCGCCCCCACGCTGCCGAAGACATCGCCATCGCAACCATGGAGCTAGTAGGCAAGCCCCAAAAGCGCAAACGAGCCTTCTGCCGCTTCTACTGGGGCGGAAAACCCGCGCATATCCGCTAGTCGAATGTCCGCCGCTCTGTCGGAGCCGCCCTTATATCATTCCATGCTCAAACATTCTCGCTTCGCTGCGAAACTGCGCGTGGAACGATATAAGGGCGGCTCCGACAGAGCGGCTGCGTTTACTTACTAGCAGCTACTTCGGTACTGTCTCTTATACACATCTGACGCTGCCGACGATACTCCTTGTGTAG
>CABRIC010000061.1 GCA_902470905.1 uncultured Collinsella sp.
ATAAGAGACAGACAGTAATCTAATACTGAACTTAATTAACTTAATTTGCTGTAACAGAGGAACGTCCATGACCGAAGATATCCCCCTTGAAATCACTTCGAGCGACATGGCCAATCTGCCCATATTCATCGCCGTCCTTATCGTGGCCACCGTCGTCGTGCGCGTGTATTTTTCAATCCAACACAATGAAAAGCCGCCCATTGCCCGCGTCTTTTGGTGCGCGACGCTCCTCATCCCGCTCGGCGTGGTAGCTGCATGGATTACGAATCAATTGCTCGTAAATGAGGACAGTTCCCTATGGGTCCTTTCTTATTCGGCGCTCGGTGCTGCCGCCGTCATACTTCTTGTCGAGCCCTTGGTTTCGGGACTTATCGACCAAACCGATCTTGAGACGGGAACGGTTGCCTGTATTTGCCGTGACATCCTTGTCATCGCCGCTGTTTCAGCGCTCTCGTTCGTTTCACTCGAAATTGCCTGCAACGAAACGTTCTATCACATTCCCGCCAACTCATTCGGGTTTTCCGTCGGGCTGCTCGCGACGGTTCTGCTCTCCCTTTATCTGCTGGGACAGCGTCATGGAGGCGTCATGGCCCTCGTGCCCGTCGTCTGTTGCATCCTTGGCATTGCCGAGCACTTCGTCATAACGTTTAAAGGCGAAGCCATCCTGCCAAGCGATATCTTGGCCCTTGGCACTGCAATGGAAGTGAGCGAGGGATACGAGTTTACCTTTACCGCCGGAATCGTAACCTCTCTCGCCCTGCTGGAGATTTCCCTGGGGCTTCTTTCGCTTATCCGACCGCGAAAGCTCCGTACGCCCACCCATGTCTTCCCCGCAATCGCCGCTAACCTCTGCGCTTTTCTGCTAGTGACCGTTGTGGGGCTCTCGGGCTTTTCCAGCATCGACTTGGAGCAGGCGCTGAATTTTGGATTTGACCGTTGGCAGCCCATCACCACGTATGCGTCTCAGGGTTTTATCACTTCGTTCACCGAAATGGTCAACGAGTTGCCTATTGAGAGGCCCGAAGACTATACGCCCGATGAGGCGCAGAGCATCGAGCAGGAGCTCGCCGCCGCCTACGACAACACGTATGGCTCGAGCGAGCAGCGCGCGGCGGCCGTTGCCCAGTTCAATGAAATCAAGCCGACGATTGTTGCCGTCATGAACGAGAGTTTTAGCGACCTTTCGTGCTTTGAGCAGCTCCAGGCGGCCGGGTACACCGGCCCCGCATTCTACAACTCGCTTCCCGACACACTTGTTCGCGGCACCATGCTCGCTTCGGTCGCCGGTGGCGGAACGGCGAACTCCGAATTCGAATTTTTGACCGGAGCGACAACGGCCTTTGTCGGATTAGGCAAAATCCCCTATCAGCTGTATCAGATGAATGGCGTCAACAGCCTGGCAAAGGACCTTAAGGAGCTTGGGTATACCGCTACCGCTATGCACCCGCAAAACCCCGTCAACTACCATCGAGATAAAATCTATCAGCAGCTGGGCTTTGGAGACTTTCTTTCAATCGGCGATTTCGAAGGTGCGCCCTGTTACCATGCCGGCGTATGCGACTACGCCACCTACGACAAGATACTCGACCTGCTTAGAACCGACGAAGCCCCGCAGTTCATCTTTGACGTCACGATGCAAAATCACGGCGGCTACGACTATGGCACCGTTCCCGCCGAGGAGCTGACAAACTATTGGGTCGAGGGAGCCAGCGAGGGTGCCAATAGCGCGCTCAACACCTATCTTACCTGCATCAACGCATCCGACCGGGACCTCGAGTACTTTATCAACGAGCTCCGCAATATCGGCAGACCGGTTGTCCTTGTCTTTTTTGGCGACCATCAGCCGAGCGCCGCAACGACTCTCAACGACGAGCTGTACCCTCAGGAAGATACGGCAAGCCACGCTTTCCGTATCTATCAGTCGACATATTTTGTCTGGGCTAACTATGAAATCGCCGGCAATACCGAGCTCAACGTCTACGACACCGTCGGGGCAAACGAGATTGCAGCCATTACCCTTAATAAGATTGGCGCCCCGCTCACCGACTATCAAAAGGCTCTGCTTGCAACAAGGTCAGATGTGCCCACCATCAATGTCGCCGGCTATCTCGGTGCCGACGGGCTGCGCTACGACTTGGAATCTGAAGACAGCCCATACACCTCGACGATCGACAAGCTGCAGCGCATGCAATACCTCGAGTTCGCCAGCAAAGTTCAGTAAGCCCACCCATTCGCTTGGGCCCATCGTATTGCAAGCACGTTCGGCCCAAATGCATCGCAAATGACTCCCGCTCGCAAACGAGGGTACAATGACGCTCGTGTCACATCGCGGGGCCCCGGCCCCAACATATACAAAGGAGTCATACATGGGTTGCGAGCATGCACAGGCCGCCGGCGGACAAACGTCGCCGTCGCAATTTGAGGAGAATACGCTGTCCGAGGTCAAACGCGTCATCGCCGTGCTTTCCGGCAAGGGCGGTGTCGGCAAGTCGTTTGTCACCGGTGCCATCGCCACCGAGCTTGCCCGTCACGGCCACAAGGTCGGCGTCCTCGATGCCGACATCACCGGTCCCTCTATCCCCAAGATGTTCGGCATGAGCGGACGCCACGTCCATGCCCTTGGCAACCTCATGCTGCCCGAAATCTCCGAGCACGGCGTCAAGGTCATGAGCTCCAACCTTCTGCTCCAAAACGAGACCGACCCCGTCCTTTGGCGTGGCCCGGTCATCGCAGGCGCCATCAGGCAATTCTGGAGCGAGACCTCGTGGGGCCCCATCGACTACCTGCTGGTCGATATGCCTCCGGGAACGGGCGACGTCGCGCTCACCGTTTTCCAATCGCTGCCCGTCGATGGCATCGTCATCGTCACGAGCCCGCAAGACTTGGTCTCGATGATCGTCGCCAAGGCAGTCAACATGGCCGAGAAGATGAACATCCCCATTCTGGGCGTTGTCGAGAACATGAGCTATATCGAGTGCCCCGACTGCGGCAAGAAGATCGAGGTCTTTGGTAAGAGCAAGCTCCCCGAAGTCGCCGAGCGCTACAACCTCGACATCTTGGGTCAGCTTCCCATCAATCCGTCACTCGCCGAGGCCTGCGATAAGGGCGAGGTTGAGACCGCGCTGCCCGATGGCATGCTGCCCAAGGCCGTCTCTGCCGTCGAGGCCATCGCCCCGCACGAGACCGACGAGGCCTAAGTGAACACGAGCGCCTTCTATGACGTCCTGGTAATCGGCGGCGGGGCCTCGGGTCTCGCCGCCGCCATCACGGCCGCACGCGCTGGCAAAAGCGTCTGCATCGTTGAGCGCGATGTCGCCTGCGGCCTTAAACTCCTTGCGACCGGCAACGGCCGTTGCAATCTCTCAAACGAATCGATTGATCCTCGGCGGTACAACCACCCCGCTTTCGTCGAATCCGTCATGGGCCCCCGGCCCGAACAAGAGCTTATGGGCTTCTTCTCCTCGCTGGGCATCATGACGACCTCCGAGGAAGGTCGACTGTATCCACGCTCCCTTCGTGCCGAATCGGTGCGCGACGCGCTTCTCAACGTCTGCGATTGTCTGGGAATCACTTTAATCTGCGGAGCCAATGTTGCCACGGCGCACAAAGATCCCGAGGGTTGGGCACTCCAAATAGACCGTCCAGCGCGGGCGCTCAAGGCAAAAAAGCACGACGACCGAAAATCGGAGCTCCGCTCGCTTCGGAAAGCGCTCGCCGATGTCCCTCGCAAGAACGAGGCCCTGCAGGCACATGCCGTAATTATCGCTACGGGCGGCAACCCCACCGGTATCGCCGATACGTTTAGCCTCCCCCTCACTTCGCTGCGCCCCATCCTCTGCCCCGTATCGGCAACGGTCGTCGGCGATCGGATGGCTCTCAAGACGCTGGATGGTCTACGCGTCCGTGCCCGCTTGACGCTCACCCGCAATCATGAGGAGCTCTGGTGCGAAGACGGCGAGGTGTTGTTCCGGACCTTCGGCATCTCAGGTGTCGCCGCCTTCAACCTCTCCCGACGCATCCAGCACGGCGACACGATCCTGCTCGACGTTTTCCCCGACCTCTCCAAAGACGAGCTGCTCGATATGCTCAGCCGACGCGTTGAACTGCTCGGCCGCTTTTCGCCCCACGACCCCCGCTGGCTCGATGGCATGCTCGCTCCGCAACTCTCCCACGTCGTCTGTACGGCGTTCGGGCAGTGCCATCCAGGCTCCAACGATGTCATCCATCTGGTCTCCATCCTCAAGCACTTTAAACTGCTCGTCGAGGGAACGGCCGAGGAGCGCTCGGCGCAGGTCACGCGTGGTGGCGTATCTGTCGAGAGCATCTCAACACCCAGTCTACGCGCGCGCAGCGTTGTCGACGCCCCGCTTTACGTCTGCGGCGAAGCGCTCGACATCGACGCCGATTGCGGAGGCTTTAACCTTGCGTGGGCATGGCTCTCGGGCATTCGCGCTGCAAGCAGCCTGTAGCCGCGCAGTCTATAATCAAAAACGCATTCGGGCCGTCTGGGATACCGGACGGCCTCTTTCTTGCCTCTAAGGAGACCTCGATGATCGAAATCACCCAAGTCAATGCTTCGCTCGATGAAGCCGGCGATGAAAATGCCTGCCTCATTGTTGGCAAGCGAGTCGCCAAGCGCGTCCTACGTTGCAAGGACTCCGAGATTAAGTCCATCGAACTCCGCCGCAAGTCAATCGATGCTCGCAAAAAACGAGACGTCCATTTTATCCTGAGCTTTCGTGTTGAGCTGACTAGTCCCCACCTCGAGCGAGAAGCGGTCGACGGCGTTTCCGAGCGTGACCGCTCGCGCGTACACGCGATAGAAGACGATGGGCCTTCATTCCCCTCCCCCGTCTCCGACGCACCTCAAGATCGCCCTGTCGTTGTCGGCGCCGGATGCGCTGGCCTTTTCGCTGCGCTTACGCTCGCCGAAGCAGGTCTTAAGCCCTTGCTCATCGAGCGCGGCGACCCGGCATTTCGCCGCTCGCATGCGATCGACCTCTTTCTAAAGGAGCGCATCCTCGATCCCGAGAGCAATATCCAGTTTGGCCTGGGCGGCGCGGGGACTTTCTCGGACGGCAAGCTCAATACAGGAACCAAAAATCCCGCCCATCGCCTTATCCTCGAAACCTTCGTCGAGGCGGGTGCGCCCCGCAATATTCTGTGGGATGCCAAGCCGCACATTGGCTCCGACATCCTTCCCACGGTTGTCACCGCTATATCCCAGCGCATCGAGCAGCTCGGAGGTGTCGTCCGTTATCGAACGAAGCTCGTCGATATTCGCATCGACGCGTCCGGCGCTATCACTGGTATTGATGCCCAATCGTCCCAAGACGCCACTTACGAGCCAATCGAGACAAAGCACCTCATCCTCGCCTGCGGCCATTCTGCTCGCGATATTTTTGAGCTCCTTAAGGACCACAATGTGGCCCTCGCACAAAAGACCTTTGCCATGGGCGTTCGCATCGAGCATCCGCAGCGCGACATCGACCGAGCCCAATATGGAGCCTCAGCGGGACATCCAGCGCTCGGGGCGGCCCCCTACAAACTTGTTGCCCATCTTCCCAACGGCCGTAGCGTGTTCTCGTTTTGCATGTGCCCCGGCGGACAGGTTGTTGCCGCCTCTTCAGAACCGTGCCATCTGTGCGTCAACGGGGCCAGTCTCAATGCCCGCGACGGACGCAACGCAAATGCCGCCCTGCTCGTTAACATCACACCTGAGGACCTTCCCAACGATGACCCGCTCGCCGGCATCGAGCTCCAGCGTGCCTGTGAGGCGGCCGCCTATCGCCTGGGCGGTTCCAACTGGAACGCACCGGCACAGCTCGTCGGAGATTTCCTCGCAGGACGCGCCAGCAAGGCGCCCGGAAAGGTAAAGCCCACCTATCCGTTCGGTGTGACCTGGACGGCAATTGACGAAGCCCTGCCGCAGCATATCGTCGAGTCGCTCCGCCTGGGACTTCCCCTACTCGGAAAAAAGCTACGAGGCTACGACCGCCCCGATGCCGTTCTTACCGGCGTGGAGACTCGTTCGAGCTCACCGGTCACTGTCACCCGAGACCGAACGTGCCATGCCGTGTCGACCCCGGGCCTCTACCCTTGTGGTGAGGGAGCTGGATATGCTGGCGGCATCATGAGCGCGGCCACCGACGGCATCCGTTGTGCCGAAGCCCTGATCGCAGACCTCTAACGCACGAATTCCAGCGCGCAAAAGACACAGGCCCCGAGCTCCACAGGGAACTCGGGGCCTGTTCGCTATTTCTTAAACCGTGCACCCTGGCGTTTTCTGCCCGATGCGAAAGTGGAACCCTTGCGGGCCTGCGAACGTAAGCGCTCGATCGTCTCGTCCTCAGATGCACCCTCGAGCATCGCCCGAATCTGAACGACGGCATCGCGCAGGCGAGCCGCCTCCTCAAAGTCCATGGCGGCAGAAGCATTGCGCATATCTTCCTCCATGGTCTCAACGATCCGCACAAGCTCGTCATGCGGCAGTTCTTCCAACTGCTCCGCAAGTGTCTGCTCGGGTGCCACCGTTTCCGGCACGCCGCCCTCGCCCGACTCATCGGGCGTATAGAATGCGCCATGGCCAAGGGAGTCGCCCTTCGAGCGCCCCTTGGAACCCACGGTTTTTTCGGCTTCGGCAATAAAACTTGAGATGTCGTTGATGGCCTTGCGCACCGTCTTGGGCACAATGCCATGCTCTTCGTTATATGCCATCTGAATCTCGCGGCGGCGCCGCGTCTCCTCGATGGCCTCTTTCATCGAATCGGTCACAACGTCCGCATACATGATGACTTCGCCATCAGCGTTACGGGCCGCGCGGCCAATCGTCTGAATCAGCGAACGGCGGTTGCGCAAGAAGCCTTCCTTATCGGCATCGAGAATTGCCACCAGTGAGACCTCGGGGAGATCCAAACCCTCGCGAAGCAGGTTGATGCCAACGAGAACATCGATCTTGCCCTCGCGCAGCGTTCGCAAGATCTCGACACGGTCCATTGTCGCCGTATCAGAGTGCATGTAATTGACCTTAATGCCCGCATCAAGCAGATGGTCGGTCAGGTCCTCGGCCATGCGCTTGGTCAACGTGGTCACCAGCACGCGCTCCTTGCGTGCAACGCGCTCGCGAATCTCGTCCTCAAGATCGTCAATCTGCCCACGAACCGGACGCACATCGATCTTGGGATCGAGCAGACCGGTCGGACGAATAATCTGCTCAACGTCGTTCTGGCTAACCCGCAGCTCATAGTCACCCGGTGTTGCCGAAACGTAGATGAACTGGGGAATCCTCGCCTCAAACTCATCGAAACGAAGCGGGCGGTTATCGAGCGCCGAGGGCAGGCGAAAACCGTGTTCCACCAGCGTCACCTTACGCGAGCGGTCACCTTCGTGCATACCGCGAATCTGCGGCACCGTCACATGGCTCTCATCGATGATGCAGAGCATATCCTTAGGAAAGTAATCGATTAGGGTAAACGGCGGCTCACCCGGCTTGCGACCGTCCAGATGACGCGAGTAGTTCTCGATGCCGTTGCAAAAGCCCATCGTCTCGAGCATCTCAAGATCATAATCGGTGCGCTGCTGCAGACGTTGCGCCTCGAGCAACTTGTCGGTCGCCTTGAGCTCCGCCACGCGCTTCTCGCACTCTTCGCTGATCGATTTCAGAGCCGCCTTGACCTTCGGCTTCTCGGTCACGTAGTGCGATGCCGGCCATACGGGGATTGCCTCGTACTCACGAAGCATCTCACCGGTGACCTCATCGATCTCGGCAATCAGCTCGACCTCGTCGCCAAAGAACTCAAACCGCAACGGATGCTCGGCATAAGGCGGATACACGTCGACAACATCGCCGCGCACGCGGAACGTGCCGCGTGCCAGGTCATAGTCATTGCGATCATATTGAATGTCGATAAGTGCATGGATAAAGTCATCGCGCTCGAGCGGCACCTTCTTGTCGACGTTTGGAGCTAGGCCCGCATAGTCCTCTGGAGAGCCGATGCCATAGATACACGAGACCGATGCGACAACGATCACATCGCGTCGAGAGAGCAGTGACGCGGTCGCCTGATGGCGCAGCATCTCGACCTCTTCGTTAATCGAGGAGTCTTTCTCGATATATGTATCGCTTTGCGGCACATACGCCTCGGGCTGATAGTAGTCGTAGTACGAGACGAAGTAGACCACAGCGTTGTTGGGAAAGAACTCTTTGAGCTCGCTCGCAAGCTGAGCGGCGAGCGTTTTATTCGGAGCCATGACCAGCGTCGGCTTTCCCAGGGCCTCAATAGTCTTTGCCATCGTGAAGGTCTTGCCCGAACCAGTCACGCCCAGCAAAACCTGATAGCGGTCTCCGTCCCTCACACCCTGCACAAGCGACTCAATGGCCTTAGGCTGGGAACCGGCAGGCTCATAGGGAGACACGACCTTAAACGGCACGTCAGAGCCTTCAACGCCAAAGCGCTTAAGTTCACCACCAACGCGTTCTACTTCAAATTCCGCCATGGATACTCCTAACTCATATATCTGCAGTATACGCAGGCGGCAGGCATAGTCCTATACGAACCGATCGGGATAGAGGGTCTTGTAGCGAACCCAGGCATTATTGACACGAATCAGATACGCCTGCGTCTCGGGAAAGGTGATTGCATTATGAAGCGACGTACTCTGCTGCGCCCATCCGTCGACATTGCCCATGCCGGCGTTATAGGCGGCAATGGCACTGTCAGTCGACCCGTTAAAATACGCTAGAAGATACGAGAGATACGCACAGCCAAACTCGATATTCGTAGCCGGATCGTTAAGGTTGTCGGCCGAATACTCGCCACCGTCGACAAGGCCCTTGGCGATCATATCCTGGGCAGTCTCGGGCATCAGCTGCATCAATCCCTGAGCACCCTGATTCGACTCGGCCTCGGGATCCCAATTCGATTCAGACTTAATGACAGCGCACACCAGATACGGATCCAGATTATGCGAAATACTGGATTGCTTTACATACGCCTCGTAGTCAATCGGATACAGCGGCTTAAAGAAAGCGGCAGGAGCATACGAGTAAACGAATGAGATAAGGCCGAAGGCAAAAACGGCAGCCAGCGGTATAAGGCGATACCACGTAAGGAAACGTGTCTTAGGCATCGGCCTCCTCCTTATCCACTACATCCCCGAACCCATGGCGCGAAAGCCATGCGTCCAGTTGTTCAAAGAGCGAGTTATCGTCTGCCGCATTGTCAATCACAGTTGTAGCGAGATTGCACAGCGCAGACTCTTCGGGCTGGCAAGCAGAACGGGCATCGAAATCAGATGGCTCCATGCCACGTTGAATAGCGCGCTCGCGACGAACTGACAAAGGGGCGCTGATGACCAAAATTTCATCAGCCAAGCCAAATGCATCCTCAAAACCAGTCGGAGCAGAAACCTCGACCACTGCAAAGCGATAACGAGGAGATGAAACCGTACAACAAACCGGATCGAGAATCCTAAGCGAAAGCTGTTCAATGAGAACGGGATGCACAATGCCATTGAGCCGTGCGACCGAATCAGGAGAAGCAAAAGCTCGAGAAGCGAGGATGTTGCGGCGAATGCCGCCATCCTCATCCAAAATGTCCCAACCGAATTCATCCGCGAGAGCATTGACGATATCAGAGCCCGGCACATACAGCGATTTTGCAAGCTCATCCAGATCGATAAGCATAGCGCCACGAGATTCGAAATAGCGGCAGGCAGTCGACTTACCCGAAGCAATATTGCCCAAGACAAATACGGTAAACATCAAGCCCTCCCTAACGCCAATGCGAGTAATTATCGCTCAAATACTCTAGAAGGACTCAAAATACAGCCAAACAGTAAGAGCGCATACGGGGGAGCTAGGTCCCAAAGTACACCGTGTGTACAACGCAAAAAAGGGGGAGGCCGCGAGGCCTCCCCCTTCTCAGTTCAAGCGTACGGCTCGGT
>CABRIC010000062.1 GCA_902470905.1 uncultured Collinsella sp.
ACACAAGGAGTATCGTCGGCAGCGTCAGATGTGTATAAGAGACAGATTTGGGGCATGTTTTCTCCTGTGATGGGTTGTTTCATGTCTGCAATTCATAAGAAGCCCGCGCGAGGGGATTGGGGTGGCCTCGCACGGGAAAAGCAAGCGCGTCCGCACGGTGGGGAGGGGTTGGGCGCGGTAGCTCCTATTGAGGAAGTTCGATTTCGGCTTCCGACGGGATGCGGAAGTAGGTCTCGGTCCAGTCGGTGAGTTTGTGCTCGAGCTCGCGGGTGATGGCGCCGTCGAGCATGCGCCAGGTCCAGTTGCCGCCCAGCGTGGCAGGGGTGTTGATGCGCGCCTCGTTGCCCAAGTTGAGCAGGTCCTGCATGGTGTAGATGCACGTGTCGCTCACGCTGGCGGCGATGGTGCGGTTGAGTGCATCTGCCATGGGTTCGCCGGCCTGCTGATGGGTGTACAGGGCTGCCTGCTCGCGCTGACGGGGGGTGGCCGTTCCCTCAAACCAACCGCGCGCCGTCTCGTTGTCGTGGGTGCCCACATAGGCGACGGTGTTGGCGATGTAGTTATGCGGCAGGTAGTACGAGTTGGTGCCCTCAAAGGCAAACTGCAGGATCTTCATGCCGGGGAAGCCCGAGTTGTCGCGCATGTCGATGACGCCGGGGGTGAGGAAGCCCAGGTCCTCGGCGATGATGGGCAGCGTGCCGAGCTTTTCCTCGAGCGTCTTGAAGAACTTGAGGCCGGGACCCTGCGTCCACGAACCGTAGGATGAATCGGGCGAGGAGAACGGCACCTCCCAATAGGCTTCGAAGCCGCGGAAGTGATCCAGGCGGATGACGTCGTACATGTCGAGGGCGGCGCGAATGCGGTCCTCCCACCAGGAGAAGCCGTCGGACTCCATGGCGTCCCAGTCGTAGATGGGGTTGCCCCAGTACTGGCCGGTGGCCGAGAACTGGTCGGGCGGCGTGCCGGCGACGCTCACGGGATTGCCGGCGGCGTCGATCTTAAAGAGCTCAGGCGTCGCCCACATCTCGACGGAGTCACGCGAGACATAGATGGGCAGGTCGCCGATGATGAGAATGTCGCGCTCGTTGGCATAGGCCTTGAGGCGGCTCCATTGGCGGTCGAAGAAATACTGCGTCATCTGGTGGTAGAGCATGCGCGCGGGATGGGCGGCGCAGACCTTGGCAGATGCTTCGCCGCGGGTGCGGAGCTCCGCGGGCCACTCCCAAAACGCCTTGAGACCGCACTCCTCTTTGACGGTCATGAACTCACAGTAGGGGATGAGCCAGTCCTCGTTGGCCTGGATAAAGTCATCGAAATCGGCCGGCTTGTCGGCAGCAAAGCGCTCGGCGGCTCGGTCGAGAATCTGACGGCGGCCGCCAAAGATAGCACCGTAGTCGACATTGCTGGGGTCGGATCCCAGATACACGCCATCGATATCGCGCTGCTCCAGATACCCTGCCTCGATAAGCTCGGCAAAGTCGATAAAGTTGGGGTTGCCCGCACGGGCCGAGAACGACTGATAGGGCGAGTCACCATAGCTCGTCGTCGTAAGGGGCAGAATCTGCCAATAATGTTGTTTGCACGAGGCGAGAAAATCGACGAAGTCGTAGGCATTCCAGCCAAAGCCGCCGATTCCGTATGGTCCGGGCAGAGATGAGACGGGCATGAGGACGCCGCTTGCACGCTCCATGAATGCGCTCACCAACCTTCTTGTTGTGGGGTCGGCCTGCCGATGGGTGTGCAGTCCGCCTCCGATGTTCTGATTCGATACGCCTATTGTAAAACATGTTGTTTAAACATGTACAGGCAAGATAAAAAAGTTGGTCGATTTTCGGCGAATGGTTACATGCCATGAAAAAGCCCCGACCTCACAACGTGAGATCGGGGCAAGAGCGGTATGTAGGTTTTTGCTACTCGGCGTCGGCGAAGCCGTTGGGGTTGTGGCTCTGCCAGTTCCAGCTATCGCGGCACATGTCCGCGATGTCGTACTGGGCCTTCCAGCCCATCATGCGCTCGGCCTTGGAGGCATCGCACCAGTTGGCAGCGATGTCGCCGGCGCGGCGCTCGCGGATCACGTAGGGCAGCTCCTTGCCACAAGCCTTGGAGAAGGCGGCGACGACCTCGAGTACCGAGGTGCCGGTGCCGGTGCCCAGGTTAAAGATCTCGACGCCGGTTTTGCCGTTCATCCAGTTAAGGGCGGCAACGTGACCAGAGGCCAGATCGCACACGTGGATGTAGTCGCGCACGCCAGTGCCGTCGGGGGTGGGGTAGTCGTTGCCAAAGACTTGAACGGCCTCGAGCTTGCCCACGGCGACCTGGGCGACATAGGGCACCAGGTTGTTGGGGATGCCCTTGGGGTCCTCGCCGATCAGACCCGACGGATGGGCGCCGATGGGGTTGAAGTAACGGAGCAGCACGACGTCCCACTCGGGGTCGGCGGTGTGGACGTCCATAAGAATCTGCTCGATCATCCACTTGGTCCAACCATAGGGGTTGGTCGCGGGCTTCTTAGGATCCTCCTCGGTGACGGGCGGGTTGTCCGGGTCGCCGTAGACGGTCGAGGAGCTCGAGAAGATGATGGACTTGCAGCCATGGTTGCGCATGACGTCGATGAGCACCAGGGTGTTCTCGATGTTGTTGTGATAGTACTCGACGGGCTTGCTCACCGACTCGCCGACGGCCTTAAAGCCGGCAAAGTGGATGACGCGGTCGATCTGATGGGTATCGAAGATCTTGTTCATCGCATCGCGGTCGAGCACGTTGGCCTCGTAGAAGGTGAGGTTCTTGGCGGCCTCGTCGCCCACGATGGTCTTGACGCGGTCGACGGCGACGGCGCTGGAGTTGGAGAGATCATCGACGATGACGACCTGGTAGCCACCCTCGAGCAGCTGAACGACGGTGTGCGAGCCGATAAAACCGGCGCCACCGGTAACGAGGACGCAGGTGTCTTTGGGGTCGAGTGCTTTGGGCATGTAGTCTCCTATCGAATCAGGAACACTTCTTCAGGGGAGTATAGCGCAGGCAGGGACGCCCAAATCGTGCGCTGTAGGAAAAGCAGAGGATTGTGCTAACGTACTCATCAGAAGAGCTTGCGTACGCATAACCTGATCTTTGGCATTTGCTTGCGAGCCGCTGACCTTGTAGTTTCCTGCCGTTCGTGGAAATCGTTGGGACGCGCCATATGTACGCTAATATGTATGAGTTGAGCGACATATAAATAAACATGTAACGGAGTACATATGTCACCAAACAGCGATTCCATCCTTTCTCAGGAGCTCTCGCGCCGCACTGCCCTCAAGGCCCTGTTCGGCGCCGCTTCTGCGGCAGTTCTTTTTGGCCTGCCCGCTCGCGTCCATGCGGCGGAGGCTTCCAAAGAAACCACCGATAAACTGAATGCTGCCCAGGCCCAGCTCGACGAGGTTCAGGCCCAGCTCGACAGCATCGCAAATGAGTATGCGGCGCTGGCCAACAAGAATGCCCAGACCCTCAACGACATCGAGAATGTCCAGGGCAAGATTGACGACACGCAGGCCCAGATCGATGAAAAGAAGGCCGAGCTCAAGAAGAAGCGCAACGACCTTTCCGATCGCGTGGCCGCCAGCTACAAGTCCGGCGGCACGAACGTCCTGTCGCTGCTGCTGGCCTCTGGCTCGTTTGAGGAACTCGTCGCCAACGCGCATTACGTTGAGAAGATCAACAAGAGCGACCGCGATGCCATCGAGGATATCCAGACGATTCAGGCTGAGCTCGACGCACAGAAGACCGAGCTCGAAGCACAAAAGGCCGACCTGGAGAAACTCAAGGACCAGCAGACGGCTCAGATGCAGGATATGCAGGCCAAGCAGCAAGAAGTCCAGACCGTGCTGAACGGTCTTTCCGACGACGTCAAGGAGCTCATGGCTCAGCGCGATTCCGAGATTCTCGCTGCCGCCCAAGCTGAGGAGGCCGCTAGGAAGGCTGCCGCTGCCGCGGCTGCCGCGAACAAGAACAATTCCTACTCGGGTGGTTCAAGCTCGGGTGGCGGATCGTATGCGCCCGGAACCCCGCAACAGAATGCCGGCTCGGGCAAACAGCAGGCCGTCGTCAACGCGTGCTACTCCACGCCTTCGCCGGGTCAGAACTGGTGCGCGGCGTGGGTTACCAATGTCTTCCGTAACGCCGGCGTGGGCTATTTTGGCGGCAACGCGTGTGACATGTTCAACGCCTGGTGCTATAGCTCCGACCGCTCGGCGCTACAGGTGGGCATGATCGTGGCCGACTCATCGCATAGCGGCACGGGTGCTCCGGGCCTCATCTACGGTCATGTGGGTATCTACGTTGGCGGCGGCATCGTTATGAGCAACGAGGGTGCCATTACGTCTAAGTCGCTTGATTCGTTTATTAGCTTCTATGGTACTGGCTCTGGCGTGCGTTGGGGCTGGCTTGGCGGTATTGCGCTGTCGTAAAGCCGACTGGGCCGCGTGCCCGCCCGCAATATATTTGATTGCCTGCTCGGGCAGTCCTGCGCAAGACGAAGGCCACATTAAGTGGCCTTCTTTGCGTGCGGAACTCGCGATCAATCAAATATATTGCGGGCGGGCACGCGGCCCTCTCGGGTTCGGGGCGCGACGCACCGGACTGGGTTATCTGAATAAATATGGCGAAGGCCCCTTTCGGGGCCTTCTTTTTTAGAGGAATTCGCCGACTCGGTGGACTTCGGGTTCTAGGTCTACGTTGAATTGGTCTTTGACGGTTGCCTGGATGTGGCGGATGAGTTCGTCGACATCGGCGGCGGTGGCGTGGTCGGCGTTGACGATGAAGCCGCAGTGTTTTTCGCTTACCTGGGCGCCGCCGACGGCGTGGCCGCGCAGGCCGGCGTCCATGATGAGTTTGCCGGCAAAGTGGCCTTCGGGGCGCTTGAAGGTGGAGCCGGCGCTCGGCATGTCGAGCGGCTGCTTGTCTTCGCGGCGCTGGCGGTAGTCGTCCATGTCGGCCTTGATCATCGCGGCGTTACCCGGGGCGAGATTGAAAGTGGCCGAAAGCACGATAAAGCCCTCGTCGGCGATGCGGCTCTTGCGGTAACCCAGGTTGAGCTCATCGACATCGAACTCGATGATGTTGCCGCTGCCGCGGGTGCCGTCGTCGAGCATGCGGGCGGGCTTGTAGACGCGCACAGACTCCAGCACGTCTGCCATGCAGGCACCGTAGGCGCCGGCGTTCATGTAGCAGGCGCCGCCGACCGATCCGGGGATGCCCGAGATGGGCTCCATGCCGGTGAGACCGGCCTCGGCTGCCGCCGCGGCGACATCGGAAAGCAAGGCGCCGGCCGCCGCCGTGACGTGCGTACCGTCGACCGTAATGTCGGAGAGGCCTTCGCCCAACGCCACGACGACGCCGCGGATACCCTTGTCGCCGACGAGCAGGTCGGAGCCGTTGCCCACGATGGTGAGCGGCAGGTCGCAGCGATAACAGGTGTCGAGCGTGGCGACGAGGCCCTGCTCGGTATCGGGCGTGACAAAGACGTCGGCCGGGCCGCCGATCTTAAACGTGGTGTGCTCGCGCATGGGCTCGCTCATCAGCACGTTGTCCTCGCCGGCAACGCCAGCAAGCGCGCACAGCAGGTCCTCGTTAAAAAAGTCGTTCTCGTGCATACGAATATCCGCCTTTTGGTGGTCGTTGTCATCAATCGATTGCAATATACCCCACCCGGACGGATTTGGTGCGCTGGCGGCGATAAAACAGCCGTCTACCGGATTGGTAAAGTGTTTATCACCGAGGTAGAGGGGCGGTCGCTATACTTTCAAGAGATTGCGCGTAAACCTGGAAGGAGCGAGATGGCCAACAAAGTCACCCTCAAGCAGATTGCCCAGGAGGTGGGGCTTTCCCCCTCGTCGGTCTCGCTTGTTCTCAATAATCGGCCCTGTCGCATCTCGGAAGAAAACCGCAAGCTCATCAAGGAGGTTGCGGCGCGCAACCACTATGTTCCTAATCAGATTGCGCGTAGTCTGGTCATGCGCGAGTCGCGCACGCTGGGCCTTATCGTTCCTAACATCGAGAGCCGCTTTTTTGCCTCGCTCGCCGGTAGCCTGGAAAAGCGCTGCCGCGAGGACGGCTATGCGCTCTTCATTACCAGCTCGGGCGGAAGCGCCGATGACGATCTGGAGCTGCTGCGCCAGCTGGTGACGCGCGGCGTTGATGGCGTCTTCCTGGTCGTAGGCGACGAGTTCTCCGACGACCGCGCCCTGCGCGAAGAAGTCAGCCATCTGCCTATCCCTGCCGTGATGGTCGACCGTGCCATTGAGGGGCTCGAGTGCGACAAGGTGATGTTCGACCACGAGATGGGTGGCTACATGGCCACTCGCTATCTGATCGAGCAGGGCCACCGTCGCATTGCCTGCTTGGTTAACGCGCGCCGTTCCAATACGGGGCGTAAGCGACTTGCCGGCTATGAGCGCGCGCTGCGCGAGGTTGGCCTGCCTATCGACGCACGTTTGGAGTTTGAGAGCGAGTACTACATTCCGAGTGCCTATGAGGCTTCGGAGGCGGTGCTCGCAACTGATGCCACCGCTGTGTTCGCAAGTTCGGATAACATCGCCCTCGGTCTGCTCAAGCGCTTGCACGAGATGGGGAAGAGCATCCCGGGCGATATCTCGGTGGTGAGCTATGACAACTCGGCGGCCGACGTTCTCTTTGAGCCGGCGCTGACCGCGATTGAGCAGGATCCTGGTGTCCTTGCGGAGCATGCTTTTGGCTGCATGTCCAAGCGTCTTGCCGGTAGGGGCGGCAGGCGTGCCGAAGAGGTCGTCCTGGAGCCGGCGCTTATCGTTAAGGGCAGCGTGCTCGAGCTTACCGAATGTAGCTAAGCGTACTTGTTTGTTTGCATAGATTGCATGCGGAGTGTCCGTTATTTGCCGGCGGGGCCGGGGTGCCTGCCTTGTTTTGAAAAGTGGGCTCCGCGAACTTCTCAAAACAAGGCAGGCACCCCGGCCCTCGTCCGTAAACTCTTCCGCTGGGCGAGCCATAGACGCCGCGTACCGATACGGTAAAGTGGTGGCTTGAAATTGGTGCTATATTCAGCTTGAGTTGTTTAATGCTAGTACGGGAGGGTGATATGGGGCTGTTCAAGAAGAAAAACCCGCAGGATGCCTTTGATCCCGATGTGTTTACCATCACGGATACGATTTTGGACCCACCGCGGTTTACGTTTTTGCCGGCTATCTACCAGGATGCCACGCGCCGCAAGTGGGCCGTGCATCAGCGCGGCGGCGAGCCGAAGATTTTTGACTATGCGGATGTGCTGCAGTGCGAGATTGCCGAGACCGGAAATCCCGAGGATGTGCCGGAGCTCAGCAAACGCGAACTGGCTCAGCAGATTTTGATTAATCCAGCTCAGGCTACCAAAAACAACGCTGCCAAGCGTAATATGTGCCTTGGTATGGGTGTCATCGTTGTCGTGCAAACCGGCAAGGATGAGATTTCGAAGCTTGAGATTCCGGTGACCGCGGGCGAAGTCAAGCGAGACTCCGGCCTATATCGGTCGTATCGGAACGTTGCGGAGCAGATCAAAGAAGCCTTCGACGCCATGAGGCGTCCGGAGCAATGATTCCTGCAGCATCAAGCAGTTGAGGAGTCTTGCCCATGTCGAGTGAACCATATGCGATTCCGCCCAAAGACCGCGCCTTTGAGGGCATTCTTTGGTATATCAAACATTATGACCTGCAGAGTGGCGACCGGCTGCCCGCCGAGCGTGTGCTCTGTGAAGAGCTGGGCGTGTCGCGCACGGCGTTGCGTGCTGCGATCACGCGCCTTATTTCGTGCGGAACTTTGGAAAGCCGCCGCGGTTCGGGCACCTATGTGTGTCCTCCCAAACCGCTGAACATCTTTCAGGAAACATGGAACTATACGCAGGCGGTGGAGAGGGTTGGCTCAAAGTCGACCGCGCGCCTGGTTTGGTCCAAGGTCGTGTATGCCGATATCGATCTTGCCCAAAAAGCCCAGATCGACCTGGGCATGCCGCTCTTCTGCATTCGGCGCGTGCGTGTGGTCAACGGTTCCCCGGCATCGATCGAGACGGCTTACGTCAATCTGTCTTTGTGCCCCTCGCTTCCCGATCACGATTTTGAGCAGGAAAGCCTCTACGACGTTTTGCTCAAGGAGGGGAATGTCCATGTGACGCACGGCAAGGAGCATATTTCCATCAGCCGTCTGAACGCCGACGAGGCCAAGTTGCTGAATGCTCAGGAGGGCACGCCGGTGTTTTACAAGGCTTCGCACGAGCGCGACGAGACCGATGGCTTTGTCGAGTATTGCAAGTCCGTGATTCTGCCGACCAAGTATCGTTTTGCCGATAACGGCGAGGCAGACGGCGTTGCGACGAAGGTGGGTGTCGAATGGCTGATGCAGTAGAAGACTTGCCGGTTTACAAACAAATTCGCCGCTGCATTGCGGAGCGAATCGAGCGCGGCGACTACCCGACGGGCTCGATGATTCCGTCCGAAAACGAGCTGGCCGAGGAGTTTGGCACGACACGCCTGACAATCCGAAGCGCCATGGACGAGCTGGTCAAAAGTGGCCAGATTCGTCGCGTGCAGGGCAAAGGCGCCTTTGTGGGACACAAGTGGTTTGACGAGCACGAACGCAAGGGCGGCTTCCGCCAGTCGGTTTTGGCATCGGGCGCGACGCCGTCGGTGCGCATCCTGGCGCGCTCCAAACGCTACGCCGGCCCGTATTATGCCGACTTGTTTGGCATCGCCGAGGACGATCTGCTTTACTCGGTGCGCCGCCTCAACTGCATCGATGGTGAGCCCGTATCGATCGAGATGACACTGATTCCGTGCCTGCTGTTTCCGGGCATCGAAGACGTGGACATTTCGGTCTTCAGCCTGTTCGAGACCTACGATATGTTGGGACGCAAGCCAGATCAGTCGGTAGAGAAACTCGATATCGAGGCGCTGGGCGCACGCGATGCGAGTTTGCTCAATCTTGAGCCGGGCGATCTGGCGCTCGTGCTGGAAGGCCTGACCTATGACTCGAGTGGGCAGGCAATCGAGCATGCCAAGTCTTTTACCCGCGGCGACGCCGGCGGATATACCTACAACTATTAGCGTCTAGAGCGTCCCTGCGCATGGCGGGGGCGCTCGTTTTTACGGATATATGTCGCTTGACCGATGAGCGGCAAAAACTGACCGTCTACCGAGAGGGGAGGATGAAATCATAAAATCGGTATTAAAAACGGCTAACCTGTAATCGTTCACTGGTATTAAGAACCTTTGAATTGTTGAGCTTGGGGCCAAGATGTCCACAAGGTTAAGCGGTGCGACGGGGCGGCAAGCCCGTTCATTCCGTGCGACAATTCAAACTGCTCGTGAAAGGAGCGGGAATGAAGGAGACCGAGAAGATCGAGATCATGCACTTCGACCAGGAGGGCTACCTCG
>CABRIC010000063.1 GCA_902470905.1 uncultured Collinsella sp.
CGCTGCGCCGCGGTAAGTTTAAGACCGTCGGCGTCGCCATGTTCAACATTACCGGCACCGGCAATCTCGACCGTATGGAGGGCTTTGCCGCCGCGGCCGACAAACATGGCTATGCCATCACCCTCACTAAAGTAGACGGGCATCCGTATACCCTCGAGAGCGCATCGTCGCGCATGAGCGCACTGCCGGTGGATGGCATGGTTGTGATTATGAACCGCATGCCGGCAGACTTTGGAACCTTCGAGCCGCTGCCCGGCATGCAGACGGTGCTCGTTACGATGTTGGAGCACCCGCTCTGTTCAACGGTCGATAACGATCAGTTCGATTGTTCACGCCAAGTGGTCGAGTACTTGCTGGGGCAGGGACACAAGACCGTGCACTTTATCTCGTGCCCCGAGCGCTCGCTTTCGGGCATGCGGCGCGAGGAAGGCTGGCGTGAGACATTGCGTGCGCATGGCATTGAGCCCCCGCAGCTCGTGCGCGGCGACTGGACAGCGCAGAGTGGATATGCTGCCGGCCAGGTGCTTGCGGATGATCCGACCTGCACGGCCATTTATGCCTCCAACGACGCCATGGCCTACGGCTGCATCCGTGGGCTCGAGTCGCGCGGGAAGTGCGTGCCCCAGGACGTGAGCGTGGTGGGTGTTGATGACAGTCTGGGCGACATCGTGCCCGATTGTCGCCTGACTACGGTGCGCTTTGACAACAAGCGCGTCGGCATGTGGGCGGTTGACAAGATTGCCGGCGCTGATGGGGGTGCGTCTGGCGTGGAGCACATGCTGATCCCCGGTGTGCTCGTAGAGGGCGATACGGTGCGCGATTTGCGTTAGGGTGCGGCCCTGTTTGGGTTGCCGCAAATTGTGTTCGATATTGTTCAGATTGGTTTAAAAACCGTTCACGGGCGAAAAGTGACCGTTCATAGTTCGAAATTACGTTTTGCGCTGTTCTTTTTTGTTTGAATGTTATTGTTTCTGTCATACACAACGCAGCGCGTATGCCCGGACGCGATGCTCTCCATTGGTTCATATGTGAAAGGAACGCAATATGGCAACCAAAGAAGAAATCTCGATGGTTGGATTCGAGATCGTCGCATACGCAGGTGACGCCCAGACCGATCTGCTTGCAGCGCTCGATGCTGCTCGCGAGGGTGACTTTGAGAAGGCCGAACAGCTGCACAAGGATGCCAGCGATGCGCTCATCGGTGCCCACGACACGCAGACCAAGCTGCTTTCGCAGGAGGCCGGCGGTGGCGAGATGGAGATGACCTTCATCATGGCTCACGCTCAGGATACCCTCATGACCACTATGATCCTGGAGAAGCAGACCCGCTTTACCATCGATGCCTACAAGCGCATTGCCGAGCTCGAGGCCAAGCTCGCCTAACGAGCCCTCACAACCAAGTCCCCTTCCAAAAGCTCTGCCGCTACCCGCGACAGGGCTTTTCTGTCCTCCTCCAAGTTGCGGTGAAATGGGGACTGAATAGGGGCCGGCGGGCGCAAAACAATCCCTATTCCACCGCAACTCATCCCGAGACAGTCATTGGGGACGTTCTTAAACGACTAGTCGTTGGGGGCAGTCTTGGAGCTTCTGCACGCCCTCCCGTTCGGTTTTTCGATGGGTGGGTATACTTCCATCCGCAATGCAGGCCGGAATGAGGAGGTGTCCAAATGCCGGACAACGGATTGATTCAAAAGACAGATGCGCACGAGATGGCTCATGGGCGTCCTGTCCAGATAACCGAGCATACGACGGTAACCGAGCTGCAGTCCAGCCTGTCCGATGTCGTGTGCGCAAACAAAAAGCTGCAGATTGGCTTTATCGTTGCGCTCGTGGTACTGGCGCTGTTGTCGGGCTTTGTAGCTCGTCCGCATTTTGCCGATACTAAGACTTGGGACTCCACCATCGAGGTCATCGATCAAAAGAAGGGCAATGTTTTGGCGCTCACAACCTCGTGCGTCGCCCTATCTGCGGGTATCACTGCGCTGCCGGGCGATACGGGAACGCCAGTTGCCGAGCAGCTCGCGCAGCTTTCGGGAAACTTGGGTATCGTGCTTGCCGTGCTCTACCTCGAAAAATATCTGCTGACCATTTTGTGGTCGGTCGGGCTGGGCATCCTGATTCCGTTCTCGCTCGTACTCTTCGCGGTGTCGCTTGGCATTCACGGACGCTGGAGCACGAGCGCAGTCATTCGCCGCGTGGCAACGCGTGTGCTGGTGGTCGCCATAATTGGCATGGCGTTGGTGCCTGCAAGCGTTTGGGTGTCGCAGAAGGTCGACGAAACGTATCGCGTTAGCATCGAGGCGGCCGAGCAAAAGGCGGCCGACGCTGCGGGTGCGGCAGATAGCGACAGCTCCAAAGTAAGCAAGAAAAAGACCGAGTCCGCAGAGTCCAAGAGCGTGCTCGAGCAGCTTGCCGACGGTGCCTCGGGCCTCGTCACGTCGGTGACCAGCGGCGCCAAGCAGATGACCGATGAAATTGTGCAGCAAGTGACCGATCTCATCGAAGGCGTCATTGTGATGATCGTGACCTCGTGCGTTATCCCGCTGCTGGTGCTCGCGGCGTTTCTGTGGCTGGGACACACGCTACTGGGGATTGATATTTCCGGCCCGGCGAACTATTTGACGGGTCGTTTCTTGAGCGCTCCTTCCAAGCACGCCAAAAAGGGTGGGCAGTCTGAGTAGGCGGCAAAGCGATCTTTGGAAAACCAACCGTAAGAAGGGCGGCCGAGACGCGTTCTCGGCCGCCCTTTTGTTTGTTGAATACGTGACAAGCCGGGCATTCCCTGAATCCAAACGGTCAGCAATCATCCGTGAACGGTATTTGTTCAAAAAAGAACAAAGATAAACAAATAATTCTTGCAGTTGATGTTCGAATGTGTTCAAATAAACACGAACAGTGAAGAACCGCACATTCAGATGCCCGGACCTGAACGCGATTCAACACTTCCAAACAGAAACTACGCACCTGCGTATCTCTCAAGGAGGATGTCATGAGGGTTGTAATCGCTTCCGATGCCGACGGTATGTCGATGAAGGAGTCCATCAAGGAGATGCTCATCGCCGACGGTCACGAGGTCGTCGACTATTCCGAGACCCCTGCCGCGGACTTTGTCGATTCCGCGACCGCCGTTGCCAAGGACCTGCTGGAGCACAAGGATTCCCAGGGCTTCGCATTCGATAAGTACGGCGTCGGCTCCTATATGGCCGCCGTCAAGATTAAGGGCATGGTCGTCGCCAACATTTCCGACGAGCGTTCCGCCTACATGACCCGCGAGCACAACGGCTCGCGCATGGTCACCATGGGCCCGGGCGTTGTGGGCACCGAGGTCGCCAAGAAGATCGCCCGCGAGTTCCTGCGCGCCCAGTACGCCGGCGGCCGTCACCAGATCCGTGTCGACATGCTCAACAAGATGGCCTAACGAGAGCCACCGAGAACTCGAACTTCTACCTCAACTTGTGAATTCAGACGAAAGGACGTTCTGATGAAGAAGACCATCGCAATCGGTTGCGACCATATCGTTACGGACGAGAAGATCTATCTGGCCGACCGCCTGGAGCAGGCTGGCTACAAGGTGCTCGACTGCGGCACCTACAGCCACACCCGTACGCACTACCCCATCTACGGTAAGGCCGTGGGCGAGGCTGTTGCCAGCGGCAAGGCCGACTTTGGCGTGGCCCTGTGCGGTACCGGCATCGGCATCACCAACGCCGTCAACAAGGTTCCCGGCGCCCGCTGCGCCTTGGTCCGCGACATGACCTCTGCCCTGTATACCCGTCGCGAGCTCAACGCCAACATCGTGGGCTTTGGCGGCAAGATCACCGGCGAGTTCCTGATGGCCGATATCATGCTTGCCTTCCTGGAGGAGCCCTACGAGAAGACCCCCGAGCACGATGCCCTGATCGCCAAGATCGATGCCTGCAATAAGGCCGACGCCGAGGCTCAGGCTGACCCGCACTTCTTTGACGAGTTCCTCGAGAAGTGGGACCGCGGCGAATACCATGATTAGCGGGTATCCGGCGTAATTAACTAGTCCGTTGACGGCTCGCGTTTCTGTGAGGGGACGCGGGCCGGTTTTCTATCAGCCCAATTGGCCCAGCGGGCTGGACGTGCATTGTTCTTTTGTTTGCGGCGCTGCCTCATTACCTTTCTGCTAAAGGCACGACGTTCACAATGGATCGTGCGAGATGATATGTGAAGGAGAAGATTCCCATGGAGTTTGTTCTTGATAACGGTTCTATCCGCGTAGCACTGAGCACGGCGGGCGGGTCGTTCACTTCTATTGCGGCCAACGGCCGTGAGTACTTGTGGCAGGGTGATCCGGCGGTCTGGTCGGGGCAGGCGCCCATTTGTTTCCCGATCTGCGGTGGCCTTCGTGACGGTCACGCAACGACCATGGGCGGCCGCGAGGTAAAGCTCGCCCGCCACGGCTTTGCGCGCAAACAGGAGTGGAAGCTCGAGGAACAGAGCGACAACATGGTTGCGCTGAGCCTAAGCTCTACCGACCATGCCGAGTTGCTCGAGCAGTACCCGTATCCGTTTAAGATCGTTGCTCGTTACACGATTGATTCGGAAAAGGTGGCCGTGTCGTACGAGGTGACCAATGAGGGCACCGAGGACATGCCGTTCTTTGTGGGCGGTCACCCCGGCTTTAAGTGTCCGCTCGACGAGGGCGAGTCCTATGACGACTACGAGCTCCGTTTTGAACAGCGTGAGGCCACCGAGCTCTGTACTGCCGTTCCCTCGACGGGCCTGATTGATGTTGAGCATCGCAGCAAGAACCCCATGATCGGCCAGAACCTGCCGCTTACCCACGAACTCTTTGACTTTGCGGAGACCATCTTCGACGTGCTCGAGAGCCGCGTGGTTACGCTGACCAAGAAAACCGAGGACAAGGGCGTGCGCCTGACGTTCCCCGATATGCCGTACCTGATTGTGTGGAGCAAGCCAGAGGGCGACTTTGTGGCTGTTGAACCGTGGGGTGGTCTGTCCACCTGCTCCGACGAGGACGATATCCTGGAGCACAAGCGTGGCTGCCTGGTGGCCAAGCCGGGGGAGACTGTTACCCGCGGCTTTGAGATCGAGATCCTTTAACGAGTTATCGTATGTTTGGGGCGGGTCATGCCGCCCCGGAACAGGAGTTCAACATGATTCTGACCGTTACCATGAACCCGTCGATTGATACGCGCTATCAGCTCGACAAGCTGATCATCGACGATGTTAACCGTGTGACGCCCGAAAAGACCGCTGGCGGCAAGGGCCTCAACGTGAGCCGTGTGCTGCTGCAGTTGGGCGACGATGTGCTCGCGACCGGTCTGCTCGGCGGCCACGTGGGTGCCTATATGGCCGAGCTTATGGATGCCGACGGCGTCAAGAACGACTTTGTGCCCATCGCCGGTGAGACGCGCATTTGCCTGAATATTCTGCACGAGGGTAATCAGACCGAGCTTTTGGAGAGCGGCCCGCAGATCGCCCCGGCCGAGCTCGAGGCCTTTACGGCCAAGTTTGCCGAGCTCGCAGCGAAGGCGGACGTTGTGACGCTTTCGGGCTCGCTGCCGCGTGGCGTCGATGCCGGCTACTATGCCGAGCTCGTCAAGATCGCCGAGGAGGCGGGCGCCAAGGTGCTGCTCGACACCTCGGGTGCATCGCTGGAGGCCGCGCTGGAGTCCGACGCTAAGCCTGAGCTCGTAAAGCCCAACCTGACCGAGATTAACGGCCTGCTGGGTACGTCCTTTACGACCGATGATGTCGATGCTCTGCGCGAGGCGCTTGCCGCCGATGACCGTTTTGCCGGTATCCCCTGGGTTGTCGTTTCGATGGGCGCTGCCGGTTCGGTGGGCTTCCATGAGGGCCGCGCGTTCCGCGCCAAGACGCCCGCGATTGCGGCTGTGAACGCGACGGGTTCCGGCGACTCGACCATCGCCGGCTTTGCGCATGCCATTGCTGCCGGCGCCGACGACGTCACGGTGCTCAAGACCGCCAATACCTGCGGCAAGCTTAACGCCATGGATCCCAAGACCGGCCACCTGGTCATGGACCGCTGGGACGAGGTCTACAACAGCGTTGAAGTAACGGAGCTTTAGGGTTACGCGGTTTTACCAAACCGCGTAACGGCTCGACGCTGCGCGGGCCGCATTTGGACAATCTGACGTTCAACTTCAAGGGCGCGACCAGAAGGTCAGCGCCCTTTCGTTTCACGTCACCTTGCCTCAAATGCGGCCCGCTCGCTGCCGTTGCCAAAACATCGGCGTTGCCTTGCTTCGGGAATGCGGCAGATAGGGACGTTCCTTTTTTGCCGGCAGTTTGGGACACTCCTTACGGGGCACCCCCCCTCCACAGCGCCTATGCCAGCTTGTCGATTTGCCCAATCTCCCAGAGCGGAATGTTGACGAGCGTGCCCTCGTCTCTATATGCCGCTAACGATGTTCTCACGCAGCGTTCAAGCTTGAACTTCTCGCAGGCAATCCTCAGGCTCTTTGCTTTGAGATTCTCTGTCGCCTTTACCTCGAGCGGAAGCACGGTCCCCGCATGGTCGATGGCAAAGTCAGTCTCTGCATTGCCGGAGGAGGATGACCAATACGCAGGAGTTTTGCATTGGAGCAAAAGCTCCTGTGCGACGTATTGCTCGGTCAGCGAGCCTTTGAACTCCGTAAAAACAGCGGGCCCGTTCAGAACAATGGCTGGCGAGAGGCCGGAGAGTGCTCCGAGGATGCCGGTGTCGATGCAGAACAGCTTGAAGCCCGAGAGATCCTCGTAGCTTGTGAGCGGTGCTCTTAGGGCGGAAACACGTGGTACCTTATGAACGATTCCATAGTCCATGAGCCACTGGAGGCTTTCCTCAAAATCGCGTGCGCGCGCCCCGGGACGGAGCGCACCGTAGACGAACTTCTTGTTTTCCTTTGCGAGCTGGCCGGGAAGGGATTTCCAAACCAGCCTCATGCGCTCGACGATGCGGGCTGGCGCATGCTTGCCAAAATCGGATTCGTAAGCTTCGATGATTTGCTGCTGAAGCCTGCGGGCCTCGATGAAATCGTGGGAGGCGGCGAAAGCGGAGACAACTTCTGGCATGCCACCGACAACGAGGTATTCCTTGAGCAGGCGCTCGAGCTTTTCAGAAACGTTTGCCAGCAGGTCAATGTCTGCGGCAAGGATGGCATCTGCGAGCGGATCGCCATCGACGGCACGAACGAACTCGACAAACCCCATGGGGCGCATGGTGAGCTGGTCGATCTTGCCGACGGGGAACGACTCGTTTTCGCGTCGGAGCGCGAGCCCCATATAGGAGCCGGCTGCCACGATATGGTATTCCGGCGCCAGCTCGTTGAAGTATTTGAGCGAGGTGATGCCACGCGGCGCCTCTTGGATTTCGTCGAAGATGATGAGCGTGTCTGTCGGCGTTATGGTCTGGCCGCGCAGGAGCTCTATCTGGGAGATGATGCGTTTGGGGTCAAGGCTTCCGTCGAACAGCGAACGTGCGCCCGGTTCGAGCATAAAGTCAAAGCGGATGACGTTTTGATACTGCTGGCCTGCGAATTCGTTAAGAAGCCAGGTTTTTCCCGTCTGGCGGGCCCCCTTAAGCAGGAGGGGCTTGCGGTTTGCCCTAGATTTCCAAGCGATGAGTTCGTCCATTAGCTGTCGCTGCATACTGCCTCCTAACGATCATGGTTAGTATAAGACCGTTTTGGTCTTTCCATCGAAAAATGTGGGAGTAAACCACGTTTTTCCATCGAATAATGTGTGAAGCAACCACGTTTTTCCATCGAATAATGTGGGGGTTTAGGTCGGCACCTGGGGACGTTCCTTCTCTGCCAGCAGTTTGGAACACTCCTTGTTTTGGTGCAAATTAGCTACCCTTGCATCAGAAAACGGCGCCCGTCGGCGATGTTGCCGGCGGGCGCCGTTGTTTTGAAGACGAAATGATCCGTTTTCCTCCGTCCCCAAGGGATCGTTACAGCGAGTCGATAAAGCGCTGCTGGGCGGCGCGGCCGGCTTCGTCCCACTTAAAGACGCCGGCGTTGTCGAGCACGTGGCCAAACACCACGCCGACCTCTTCGTGCAGGATGTCGATGGCGTTGTCGGCCGTAAGCTCGTCGGCGCGGCGGGCAAAGACGTCCTTGGCCCATGCGGCGTGGCTGCGGCAAAGGTCGTCGCCCTCGAGCGCGCCAGCAAGGTCGTAGCTGGCATCGGCCTTGGCCGCCAGCAAGTGCTCGCGGACAGCGCCGAGCTCGGGAACCAAGCGCGGCGGCAAAATGGCCAGGCCCATGACCTCGATCAGGCCGATGTTCTCCTTCTTAATATGGTGGTACTCAGCATGCGGGTGGAATACGCCCAGCGGATGCTCGTCGGTCGTGATGTTGCAGCGAAGCGCCAGGTAGGCCTCGTAGATTTCGCCGCCGGCATTGCCGCGGGAGTCGACGCGGCGGATGACGGGCGTCACGGTGTTGTGCGCCACGCCGTCGGCTGTGTGCGCGATGACGCCCACCGACTCATCGGTCCACTCGCGCCAGGCGAGGATAATCTTCTCGGCGGCGTCGAGCAGCTGGGCGCGGTCGTGCGAGCGCAGCCGCAGCACCGAAAGCGGCCACTGCAACACGGTACCGCTGACCTGGTCAAAGCCGGGCACGTTAAACTGCGAGACTTCGGTGGCATGCATCATGGGGAACTCGTGCGCGCCGCCCTGGAAGTGGTCGTGCGACAAGATCGAGCCGCCCACGATGGGCAGGTCGGCGTTAGAGCCGATGAAGTAATGCGGGAACAGGTCCACAAAGTCGAGCAGGCAGGTCAGGCCCTTGCGGTCGACGTGCATCGGACGATGCTCGGAGCTCATGGCAATGCAGTGCTCGTTAAAGTACGCGTACGGGCTGTATTGGAAGCCCCAGCGCTCGCCGTCGAGCTTAATGGGGATAACGCGTAGGTTCTGACGGGCGGGATGGGTGCCGCCGTCGGCTGCGGCGGAGCGTCCAGGGTAGCCCTCGTTTTCGATGCAGAGTTGGCAGGCGGGATACTTCTCGCCCGTGTTCTTGGCTGCACCTGCCGCGGCGATATCGCGCGGGTCCTTTTCGGGCTTTGACAGGTTGATAGTAATCTCCAGGTCGCCCCAGTTGGTGGGAGTGCTCCATTTGATGTTGCGCGCGATGGCGGCACGGCGCACGTAGCCGGCGTCGCAGCACAGGCCGTAGAACCAGTCGGTCGCGGCGCGGGGCTCGTTGACGCCCATACGTCCGTTGAACTCCTCGTTTACAACTGAAGGCCTCGGCATGAGCGCGCCCATGATGCGCATGGCGATGCGGTCGCGGCCCG
>CABRIC010000064.1 GCA_902470905.1 uncultured Collinsella sp.
ACAAGGAGTATCGTCGGCAGCGTCAGATGTGTATAAGAGACAGATATAATGCAAGTATTTTTAAAACATTTCTAGCCTTGATACGAGGACGCCTTCGGAGGCGTCTTGCCCTTCAGGACCTTATGGTAGTAATCGTAGGTGAGCGGCGTCTCGTCGCTCAGGCGCTCGGCATCCTCGACCTCGCCGATAAACAGTAGATGCGTGCCCACGTCAACAGTGTCAATCAAACGGCAGCTAAACAAGGCCGCCGCATGCTCGGGAACATAGGGCATGCCCAGCGCGGTCTCGCGCGTCTCGTACTTGGCAAATTTGTCATAGTCGCTGCTAGTACGGAATCCAAAGTTGCCAATGTAGAGCATATCGGCCGTCTGATCGATCACGGTCAGCGCAAAGGCCTTGGCAGACGAGATAACACCAGACGTGACATTTTCCTTATTCACGGCAACCGAGATGCGCGGCGGCATGGACGTCACCTGCACCGTCGTGTTGATGACGCAGCCGGCACGCAGCCCGTCGGCCGCAGCACTCACCACATACAGGCCACTCGGCATCGTAAAGAACGCAGTTTTGTCCATAACGACCACTCCCCTAACCCGGGATTGAACCTCATGGATGTATGTACCCACAAAAAAGGCGACGCCCATAACGGACGCCGCCTTTGAGACACATGTGTCAAAACAGTTAGGGAGGCGGGACAATCGCAGTAGGCCACCTCCCCGCAAGTCATGTGCCTAGCGGTTGCGCTCCTTAAGCGCACGATCGATCTCGCGCTGGACGTCGCGTTTTGCCATGTCTTCGCGCTTGTCGTAGAGCTTTTTGCCGCGGCCCAGGCCCAGCAGCAGCTTTACGCGGCCGTCGGTATTAAAGTAGAGCTCCAACGGCACCAGCGCATAGCCGCGGTTGCGCAGTTTGCCGTCAAGAAAATCGATCTCCTTGCGATGCAGCAGCAGGCGGCGCCGGCGATCGGGATCACGGTTCCACACGCCACCATGGCTGTAAGGGTGAATATGCAACCCCACCAGCCAGCACTCGCCGCCGCGAATCAGCGCAAAAGTGTCAGTGATCTGACAGGCGCGCTCGCGAATCGACTTGACCTCGGTACCGCTCAGTTCAATGCCACATTCGAACGTCTCGTCGATAAAGTACTCGTGATGCGCCGAGCGATTCTTGGAAATGAGCTTGCGTTCGCGCTTACTGGGCATCGCCGGCCTCCTTGACGCCGTCGGCTCCCTTGTCGTCGCCTGCGCGCTTTGTCTTGCGCTCGGCGTTGAGCTCGGCATCGCTCTCGCGCACCAGCTTAATGATCGCCGCGCATGCCTCCTCGCCCACCAGATCGCGGGCACGGACCGTCAGGCGCGTAGCCTCCTGCTTATCACCGTCGCTCGCAGCGTCGGTCGCACACATAATCAGGCAAATGGCAATCTCGGCCGAAGGCGAGGTCGGTACGCCCTGCAACGCCAGCTCGCCCATCACGTGCTCGTCGCTCTCCTCGGCGGCATCGGGATAGGCAGTATGAATCTTGTTGAGCAGGCGTGTCGTATGCGTATCGCCAGGGGCCAAGCGCAGCGCCAGGCGCGCGCAACCCACGGCCGCCGAGACGTTCTCGGTCTCGGGCTCAAGGAAATACTGGCCCAAGTTGGCGTAGGCGCGGGCGGCGCACTTGCCGTCGCTCGCACGCTCTAGCACCGAAAACGAAAGCGAAGCCCACTCCTGCTTGTCCTCGAGGGCGCGGAATAGCTCGGCAAGATCCAGGCGGTAGTTGCAGTTCATGGGGTCCCAGCGCACGGCTTGCATCAAGGCGTTGCGAGCACTCACATAATCCTGCTGGCGAATGTAGGCAAACGCCATGTCGGAATACAGGCGATCAAAGGGCACCTCGACCTGCACCAGCTCGCGCGGATCTTTTTCCACACGACGGTAGGCCAGACGCTCAAACTTGCTATCGAAGCTAAAGTACTGGCGGTTCTCCTCCGTCTTGCACTCGGCATCGATATACTCCTCGGCGAGCTCAACCAGACGTTCCAACAGCGGCGTCGCCGTTGCCAAGTCTCCCTGCGCCAGGTAATTCTCGGCATACGTAATGTCTTGCAAGCTGATGGGCAGGTCCATGGCCACTCCTCAAACCGGACGAAACGCGACAAATGCCGCGTGTGTGGTGAATACACAAAACCCGGGTCTCTTGCGAGGCCCGGGCGTTCATTTTGTGGTAGCCCGTACCAGATTCGAACTGGTGATCTCCGCCTTGAGAGGGCGGCGTCCTAAACCGCTAGACGAACGGGCCATATGTAGCAAATGCAATGGCTGGGATGGAGGGAGTCGAACCCCCATTGACGGAACCAGAATCCGCTGTCCTGCCATTAGACGACATCCCAATGACTGCATCGCTGCGCTCGGCTGTGCCTTTGCGCAAGAAAGAAATATACGGGAAGTTCTACGGCGGCGCAAGCCCCATTTTTAACTTTTTTGAAAATCGGCCAATTTGCCCCGACCCATGAAGGACCTGTGAAGCCAAACCGCATGCAAGGGGTCAAAATACCGCAAGCGCACCATAGCCACCGTTGGCAGAT
Organism: uncultured Collinsella sp.; assembly: GCA_902470905.1. Lineage (GTDB taxonomy): Bacteria > Actinomycetota > Coriobacteriia > Coriobacteriales > Coriobacteriaceae > Collinsella. The sequence continues at coordinate 2,568 of CABRIC010000064.1, forward strand.
TGTTGCATCCTGGTCGCCGTCAATAGTGACACAATCAGGACACCAATTATCGCGCGGATATCGAGGCGACATGGATGATGAGCTTGATTACCTATGGGAGACCCTCGGCCTCGAGATAACTGCTATCCCTTGGCCAGATCGGCACAAAATTCATCCCACGCTACGACCCGCCATCACAGTCATGCAGGCAACGTATCGCGGGGCCTCATTTTTGATGATGCGAATGGCATGGCACGCGGCGCTACCCGACCTCAAGCGAGTTCAGGCAAGCCTCGTGGAGCTATCCGGTATTCCCGTCGTGATTTCGGAGACCCATTTGGAGCAACGCCAACGCGACCGTTTGCAAGCACAGCGAATCCCGTTCATCTGCCCCGGCATTCAGGCATATCTACCCTTTATGGACGAAGAGTACTGGAGCGGCAAGCCCAACAAACAGGTAAAGATCTACGACCCGCATAAGTGGGCACAGTTCGAGGACTGACCGGAGCGAACCTGCCGGCGGAAAGCGCATCCCAGAATTTGCGCTCAGAACGAGACACGCTTTCCGCAGTTGTTACAGCAGCGCCTCGGCCCAGGTTGCTTCCTTAAAGCCTGGAATCGCAAAGTCATCGCCCACCAGCAGCGGACGCTTAACCAGCATGCCGTCGGTCGCCAACAGCTCGTAACATTCCTGATCCGTCATCCCTGCATCCAGACGCGCCTTCAGGCCAAGCTCTCGATACTTCATGCCCGACGAATTAAAGAAGCGACGCACCGGCAGCCCCGAACGCGCAATCCAGGTCGCAAGCTCCTCAGCCGAAGGATTGTCTGTAACAATATCGCGATCGATGTACTCAACCCCATGCTCGTCCAACCAGGCCTTGGCCTTTTTACACGTCGAGCATTTGGGATATTCAACAAACAGTACGGTCATGGGGATTCCCTTCTTAGAAAAGACAAGTGTCTGGCAAACAGCGCATCGATGGCCATCTGCGACCGATGCCGATATTGTAGCCAGCGCCGACGTGCAGGCGGTCGTGGTTTTCCATCTTGAGGTTAACGTCTCGCATGGACGCCAATGGGACAGGTCGCGCGCTGAACCAGCACTGACACCAGCAGCACCAGCAGCATGGCGACAACGTAACCCGCGGCATCAAAGCCTAAGTCGATAACGTCGAAATGTCTTCCGGGAACAAAAATCTTATGCACCTGGTCCCCGACGGAGCATACGGCGCAAAAGGCCAGGACGGGCACACACCGCAATCGGGTGAGCAACATGCGCTTATCCAAGCACACCGCCGCCGACGAGGCAAACAGCCCAACAAAGAAGAACTCTACGGTATGGGCGATACGACGGATGTTGATGCCCATCCACATGCGAACGGGGGCAATCGGATCGGGATGGGCGACGGTAGCCGCTGAGCCCGCATCCCCGGCGGCATCTCCCGCCTGGGTCTCCCCCGCAGTCTCGGGCTGCACGCTGGCGCTTTGCCCCTCCACCACGTGCGCGGTAGACTCGCTGAGCGACGATGTCTGCTCCACGCTCTGCTCCGTCAGCATCCAAATACTCGCCAGCGTCACGACAAGCAGGACAACCGATATCCATCCGACTATATGCTTCGCGCGCGCCAAGGGCTAACCTCCGTCTGTTATTGAGCAGCAGCGAGTGTACCCCCAAATGTCACCATCGCCATAGCGGAATCCCAAATGTTCAAAACAAGGCGCCAGATGGCTGCGGTGTCCCTACTCCGTCTCGCGCATCCAGCGATCGAAGGTCCCCACGCACACACCTAAACGCTTTGCCGCCTGACTCCGGGTAATATTGCCCGCCTCATAGATATCGCGCACTCGTTCAAATTGCGGAGGGCACGGCTTGCGGGGTCGACCAAAACGCACGCCGCGCGCCCGCGCCGCCGCGATTCCCTCCGCCTGACGACGGTGGATGTTCTCTCGTTCCACCTGCGCCACGTAACTCAACAACTGCAAAACGATATCGGCAATCAGCGTGCTGGTCACATCCGATCCGCCGCAATCTCTCGCACGCGTATCGAGCAACGGCATGTCCAGCACAACGATGGCCGCACCAAGTTCCTTGGTTATACGACGCCATTCCTCGAGTATCTCGCTGTAGTTTCGACCCAGCCGATCGATGGAAAGCACCACCAACACGTCACCGGAAGCCAAGGCATGAAGCAATTCCCGATACTGTGGGCGATCAAAGTCCTTACCGCTCGCACGGTCGGCAAAGACATTCGCCGGCTCCACGCCATAGGCGCTCAGCGCATCCAACTGGCGATTCAAATTTTGATCGCGCGAGCTCACCCGCGCATACCCATATACCGTTGCCACAACATCCCCGCTTTCTCGTAAACCTGCCAAAAGGGACAGGTTTATTTTGGTAGGTCCTATCTCCCAAAAGCATATGAAGAAGCGGCCGAGCTCATGGCAGGGCAATTAAGAGACACGCAAAGAGGGCGGCCCCGAAAGACCGCCCTCTACGCTTTGCCGATACTCACTGCGTGCCGGTTAATGAATGAGCTTAAAGTCCAAATGTCCGCGAGTAGTGTTGACGCGCGAGACCTCGATAATCACGCGCTGTCCCAACTCAAAACGACGCCCCGTGTCGGCACCCGTCAACGTGAGCGCGTCCTCGTCAAACTCAAACCACTCGTTACCCAGGCTCTTAATGGAAACCAGCCCCTCAACCTGCGTCAAATCGAGACGCACGAATAATCCCATGTTGCTGACCCACGAGACCGTTCCGGCATAGCGCTCGCCCAGGCGGTCCTCGTAGTACTGCGCAATCTTGATTTTTTGCGTCGCATGGCTGGCAGCGTCGGCCGCACGCTCGGCGTCGCTGCACGCGCGGCAGATTTGCGGCAGGATGCGCGGAAGCGACTCTCTGCCTTTTCCGATCAACCTCGGCGTACGCACTAAGGCGTCTTTTCCGCCCAGCTGCTCGTATGCCAGCTGCAGCTTGAGCACGCGATGCACCACCAGATCGGGATAACGGCGAATGGGGCTTGTAAAGTGGCAGTAGCACGGCGCGGCGAGCGCAAAGTGACCCTCGTTGCGCGGCTTGTACAACGCACGCTGCATGCTGCGCAAAAGAAGCGTGTTGACGAGCGACGCGTTAGCCGTGCCGGCAGCGGCATCAACCGTCGCCTGTAACTCGTCGGGATTTCCCAGAGCAATGCCCGCCGCGCGGCGATCATCGATGATACCGAGCTGCGCCAGCGCCACAGCAGCACCGTGCAGACTGTCGGGACTGGGGTCATCGTGCACGCGATAGCATGCCTCGATATCGCGGTCGGCCAGCCACTCGGCAACGCACTCGTTAGCCAGCAGCATTGCCTCCTCAATAAGCGAGGTTGCGCAGGAACGCTCGCGTGCCACGATCTGCACGGGCACGCCGTCCTCGTCCAGCAGCGCGCGGATCTCTGCCGTGTCAAAGTCGACCGAGCCGCGTGCGCGACGTATGCGACGCCGAAGCTCCGCGAGTTCGTTTGCGGCGACCAGGAAATCGGCCAGGTCAACGTTATAGCCGCGGGCAGTGTCCTCGCACGCAAGCCCGCGCTCAAGCGCTTTCTCGCGCGAGGCTTCAGCCGCAGCGACATCCTCCGCAGCGCCCTCCAGCACGGAATACTCAACAGCGCCGGCGCGCACCAGCAGCGCCTCGGCGCCGTCGTAGTCCATACGCACACGCGAACGAATCACACTGGGATAGGGATCGTAATGGCGCACACGGCCCTGCGCGTCGAGCTCGATGTCGACGGTAAACGCCAGGCGATCCTCATCGGGGCGCAGGGAACACAAGTCATTAGACAGGCGCTCGGGCAGCATGGGGAGCACACGGTCGGCAAGGTAGACCGACGTCGTGCGATGGCGGGCCTCCAGGTCGATATGCCCATCCCAGGCAACATAATGCGAAACATCGGCAATATGCACGCCCAGCTTATAGCCACCCTCGGGCGTGCGCTCGAGCGAGATGGCATCGTCAAAGTCGCGCGCATCAACCGGGTCGATGGTGATGACAAAGCGATCGCGCAGGTCACGACGAAGCGGGTCTTTAAGCGCTGCAGTCACATCGAGCGAAAGCGCCTCTGCCTCTGCCAGCGCCGCCTCGGGATAGCTGTCGGTATAGCCATAGCGTGCCATAACGTATTGGACGCCCAGATCGGGCGCATCGTCACCGCCGATGCGGCGCTCAAGAGCCACCGTTCCCGACTCCAAGCGCGTCGGGTAGGTCAATATGCGCGCGACGACGACATCGCCAGGGCGCACGCCCAGGCGCTCCGCCGAAGTGTCCTCGGGCAAAATAAAGAAGTCAGCCTTCAGGCGCGAATCGAGCGGCTCGATCACGCCAAGCGGGCCGGCCATCTGATACGTACCCACCACGCTGATGGCGGCACGTTCGACGACGCCTTCAATCACGGCGCGACGTTCACCATGCGGGCTGTTCTTAATGCTCACGGCAACGGTATCGCCATCCATGATCTCGCGCTTGCCGCGGCCCATGACCTTGTAGTCGCCGTTCTCGGTTATGACATAGGCACTGTGCTCATGGAGCTGCACGCGGCCAGTCAGGCTCGGACGACGCTCGCTGCGCACCGGCCCACGCTTATTGTGAGCTCCACGCTTATGCTTGTTATTGCGCCCCATGGCGCCTCCTTACTATCGATAGCCGTTTACACCCCAAGAGTCTACCCAAATGATCCCTAGGGGACGGCAGGATTGCGGATCACTCGAATCGACCGACCCCCTAAGTGATCCGTTTTCCTCCGTCCCCAAGGGATCAAAAAACGGGCCGTCCCAAAAGGAACGACCCGTTGGAAGGAACGAATTCCAAGCATGCCTACACGCGCAGATAACGGCGCATGGCGATGGCAGAGCCAAAGAGGCCGATGATCACGCCGACAAGAATCAGTGCGGCGTAGGTCACCAGATAGTACTGCATCGGCAGCGCAAACGACATCCAGCCGACACTCTCCTGCAGGCGAGGAACCATCAGATTGCGCAGCAGCTCCAAAACACCGATGGAAAGCAGCGAGCCCAGAATGGCCTGCAGCACACCCTCGGTAATGAACGGTCCGCGGATGAAGCCGTTGCTGGCGCCCACCAGGCGCATAATCGCAATCTCGCGACGACGCGCCGTAATGGACAGGCGAATCGTGTTGTTGATAAAGATGAATGCAATAAAGGTCAGCAGACCGACGAGCACAACGGCGGCGATACGGATGTAGTTGGTCACCTGGAACAGGCGGCTCACTTCCTCCTGGCCATACAGCACGCTCGCGTTGACGTCGCCGTCGTCCGCGATCTTTTGGAAGTCGGCATTCTTCTTAAGCTTCTTGGCCGTGCTCTCGACCTGAGACGGATCGTCCATCTCAATCGCAAACGAGGCGGGAAGCGGATTCTGGCCGTCGAGCGCGCTCATGGTGGCGTCGGCGTTGCCCGACATCTTGCTCGTGTACTCGGCCAGCGCGTCGTCCTTATCCTTATAGGTCACGGACTTGACGTTGCTCCACGTCTTGAGCTCGGCCTCAAAGGCCTGGACGTCTGCCTGATCGGCGTCATCGCTAATAAAGGCATTGATGACAACCTGATCCTCGACGGTGCCGATCACGGAGTTCAGCATCGCGGAACCCATAATGAACAGGCCGATGATAAACAGCGAAAGGAAGATCGTGATGACGGCGCCGAGCGAGGTGGTCCAGTTACGGAAGAAGTGGCTGATAGCCTCTTTGAGCGAATAGCCCACGTTAGTTGGTGCCATAGTTGCCGTAACCTCCCCTCTCCTGGTCGCGGATTACGTGGCCGCCCTCGAGAGCGATCACGCGACGGTGCATGCTATCGACCATCTCGCGGTCGTGCGTGGCAACGATCACGGTGGTGCCGGTACGGTTGATGCGCTCGAGCAGCTTCATAATGCCCAGCGAAATCGCCGGGTCGAGGTTGCCCGTGGGCTCGTCGCAGATAAGCAGCGGCGGACGGTTGACCATAGCGCGAGCAACGGCGACACGCTGTTGCTCGCCACCGGACAGCTGATCGGGCAGAGAGTCCATCTGATCGGCCAGGCCGACCAGGCGAAGCACCTCGGGCACCTGGCTGCGAATGACGCCCTTGGGCTTTCCGATGCACTGCAGGGCAAACGCCACGTTTTCGTAGGCGGTCTTCTGCGGCAGGAGCTTAAAGTCCTGGAACACGGCACCGATCTGGCGACGCAAGAACGGAACCTTGCGGTTTTTGATCTTCATGAGGTCCTGGCCGGCGACCAAAATACGGCCGCTCGTCGGCTTGACGTCGCGGTTGAGCGTCGACAGCAGCGTGGTCTTACCCGAGCCGGAGTGACCGACCAAGAAGACAAACTCGCCAGGATAGATCTCGATGTTAATGTCGTCGAGCGCGGGCTTGTTGGGCTGTGCCGGGTAGATCTTGGTGACGTGCTCCATGAGGATGACGGGCTCGACACCGGCCTGCTTGGCCATCTTCTTGCGGCTGGCCTGCGGATCGATGGGCGCAAACACCGACGTAAAGTCGGGGTTGTTGAGCGCATTGTCGAGGCTTGCGACCTCGGCGGCCTGATCGCTCTCGACTACGGGAGCCGCGGGCTGTGTAGGATC
>CABRIC010000065.1 GCA_902470905.1 uncultured Collinsella sp.
CGAGTTAGCGTAGCGTCTCGTGGGCTCGGAGATGTGTATAAGAGACAGGGGCGTGTGCGTGCCTGCATTCGTAAGCGCGGTTGTCTGGCAAGTGTGATTTGGGGCGACCTCGTTAAAGTTTCTAAACTGCGAAAATGACCGTTAACCGGATTAAATTTTGTTACTCAACATTTGACACTCTGGGCGTGGTAACTTTTTACCAACAGGTATGATTATTGTCATGTGCGCCGCGCCTGCCTGCCGGGTTGCGGCGCACTTGTGACAGCCTTTGACACCCTTGGAGCGTGTACTGTGGATGTAACCACAAAAAGCGTTCGGGGGGGGGGTGCTCACTCGCGAGCAATTCCTCCCGCATGAGATGCGCATCGTCGCTGCCCTTCGTATGCAGGGCGCAAGCGACGAGCAGGTCATTGTACGCGTAAAGAGCGAGAACCTCTTTCAATATCCCACGGAGCGCATGGTCGCCAACCGCGCAACCGTGTGCCTTCGCCGCCTTGACGCCATGGTGCCCACGGACGCCGTATGCGCCGCGCGCGGCATCGACCCCAAAACCGCCGTCGAGGCTGCGTCATCCCTAACCAGGCTCATGGCATTCGGCACTCCCACGCAGGCGGACCAGGCCATCTTCTACAGCATGATCTGCCGCTACGATATCGTGCGCGAGCTCGTGCTCGTCGAGATGGGGGAGCGCCTACAAAACTTCGATTATGCCTTTACGGCGGTTGACCTCAACGCCTTTATGACACGCTTTACCACGGAGTATCCGGACGCGGCCCGCTGGACTGAGGCCACGGTCAAGCGCATTAAGGGCTCGCTCCGCCAGACGCTCCGCCATGCCGGTCTTATCGGCGAGGGCCAGGGCCCGGAGTCCGAGCGCCTGTCACCACTCTTCCTCGATTCCGATGTCGAGCGAGCCTTGGTTCAGCTGGGCGAGCAGTCGCTTATCGCGGCCCTTACCGGCAGGGTGGTGATGTAGCGTGGCTCCCGTCAAAAGCGCCGTCGACCCTGTTATCACCCCGGCGACCGATCTCACCACCAATATCGGCATCCATTCCCGCAAGAGCGTCGTGGCGGCGCATGCCCGCTCCGAGCGCGCCTGTCAGGAATTTGAGCGCCGTGCGCAGCTTCTGCGCGAGTGCCTGTGCAGCGAGGACTTTTTGGCCAACAAGGGCATAGGCAACGAGATCGGCTTCCACACTTTTTGCTATGACCCCGCGCTGGAGTTTGAGGCGCGTGCATTATTTGACACCCTTTCACGCGATGCCGAGGCCGACAAGCTTCCATGCACGCTCAAGGTCGTGAACCTTTACGACGCCGTGCTGGCAATTCTCGAAAAGCGCCGTGTCCTCAAGGCTATCCCGCACCAAGAGGAGCGCCGCGGTACCCAGCGCGTGCTCGAGGACGTGGCCAAGTTCGCCTCGCCCGAGAAAGTCGCCGCGTACATCCTTGAGCAGACCGAGCCGCACGCGCCTGGAGACGTCGTTCTCCTCACCGGCGCGGGCGAGGTTTTCCCGTTCTTTCGCATACACACGCTTCTCCACTGCATGCTTGCGGATTTTGATGAGGTGCCTGTGGTCGCCGCCTATCCGGGCAGTTTCAACGGCTCTTCTTTCCAGCTCTTTAACCGTCTGCCGGCCGACAACTACTACCGCGCCATCGATATCTCGTAAGCACGGCTCCCCGCAGGCAAGTCCCTGCCGCTGGTAACAACCCTTTGCCATAACGTTCCCAAACCCAAAGGAGCACCCATGGACAACACGATCATTCGCGACCTCTTTGCAAAAGACATCAACCGCTCCATCAACGGCGTGGTCAAGGTCCAGGATTCAAAAGATGGGTCCATCCGCCAGGAGCTTGACGAGTACGTGGTGACGCGCGAGTTGCAGAGGCACTTTGCCACGTTCTTCAAGGCCTACGGCGATGCTATCGATGCGCGCACCGACAAGATCGGCGTGTGGATCAGTGGTTTCTTCGGTTCCGGTAAATCGCACTTCCTCAAGATGCTGAGCTACCTGCTCGAGAATCGCCAGATCGGCGGCAAGAGCGCCATCCGCTACTTTGACGGCAAGATCGTCGACCCCATGGTCGCGGCTGCCATGGAGCGCGCCTGCTCGGTGCCCACGCAGGCCATCCTCTTTAACATCGATAGCAAGGCGGGCCAGTGGAAGCAGGGCGATACGGCTCCCACGGCGCTGCTTCGCGGCTTTGAGCGCATGTTCTACGAGGCGCGCGGCTTCTACGGCGAGGACCTCAAGCTTGCAAAGCTCGAGGACTACATCGATTCCCTGGGCAAGACCCAGGAGTTCCGCGAGGCCTTTGAGCGCGTCAACGGCGAGTCCTGGCTCCAGGCCCGCGACACCTACAGCTACTTTGAGGACGACGTCGTCGAGGTGCTGCAGAGCGTGCTCGGCATGAGCGAAAAGGCCGCATGGAACTGGCTTGAGGGTTCTGAGGACGAGGTTTTGGCCCCCGATGTCTTTGCCAAAAAGGTCAAGGACTACGTGGACGCTCAGACGGCGGGCCACGGCGGCAACTTCCGTTTGCTCTTTATGGTCGACGAGGTGGGTCAGTTTATTACAAACGACAAGGACCCAAGCCTTATGCTGAGCCTTCAGACCATCGTCGAGGAGCTGGGTGCTGCCTGCGGTGGCCGCGTGTGGGTGATGGTCACGAGCCAGGAGGCCATCGACAACCTGAGCCTGCCCGTGGGCAACGACTTTTCAAAGATCCAGGGCCGTTTCAATACCCGCCTTTCGCTCTCCAGCTCCAGCGTGGACGAGGTCATCCAGCGCCGTGTGCTCGAGAAGACCGCGCCGGCGGCCGATATGCTTGCACGGGTCTACGAGCAAGACACCGCCGTGCTCAAAAACAACTTTACCTTTGAGGGTGGCTCGCGCTCCGACCTTGCCGGCTACGCCAACTCCAAGGATTTTGTGGCCAGCTACCCGTTTGTGGGCTATCAGTTTAAGCTCCTGCCCGACGTGATGACCGAGGTGCGCAAACACGGTGTCAAGGCCAAACACATGTCCACAGGCGAGCGCTCCATGCTGAGCGCGTTCCAGGAGAGCACTCAGGCCATCCAGCATGACCAGACCGGTGCACTCGTGCCGTTCTGGCGCTTCTTCAACACTATCTCCAAAGACCTTGAGCACGGCATCATCCAGGTGGTCGATCGCGCGGTCCGCGCGGCCGAGGACGCAAAGGGCCTTGAACCCTACGACGTTCAGGTGCTCAAGCTTCTGTACCTGATTCGTTACATCGGCTACGTCAAGGCCACGGTCGAGAACATCTCCATCTTCATGATAGACGGCATCGACGTGGACAAGCGCGCCCTCAAGGACCGCGTCAAGGAGTCCCTTGCCCGTCTGGAGCGCGAGAACTACGTGGCGCGCCAGGGCGATACCTATAGCTTCCTCACCGACGAGGAGCAGGAGATAGCGCAGGAGATCGCACGCATCTCGATCGATAACGCGCAGGTGATCGAGTCTATCAAAAAGCGTCTGTTCGACAGCATCTATACCGCGCGCAAACTCAACCGCGGGGCCAACGACTTTCCGTTTGACCGCTATGTGGACGGCTCAATCCACGGTACCAGCATGGGCGGCATGGAGCTTTACGTGGCGACTATGGCGAGCGACCTGGGCCGTGCGGACGATACCGAGCTGGCCTTGGCTTCTTCGGGCAAAGCCATCGTGGTCTTGAGTGACGAGGCGGATTATTGGGAGACGCTCGTCAACGCTGCCAAGATCCGTAAGTACGCCAAGACGCGAAATCTCCAGGAGCTTCAGCCGAGTACGCGCCAGATCGTCGAGTCCAAGATGCGCGAGGCGGCCTATAACGAGAAGGAGGCCGATACCCTTTTGAGCGAGGCCGTGCTCCATGCACGTTGCGCGGTCAACGGCCGCATGGTTGAGGTCCGCGCGGCCAAACCCGCCCAGGTCTTTGAGCAAGTGCTGGCGCAGCTGTGCGATGTGGTCTTTGAAAAGGCCGACTATATCGGCGCGCCGGTCACGAGCGATTCCGATATCCGCTCCACTCTGGCGGGCAACGTTCAAGCGGGGCTCGCTGGCATGGGCGCGGGTAACACGCGTGCGCTCAAAGAGGTCGAGGACTACCTCAAAGTTCAGCACCAACGCCACCTGGATACCGCTATGGGCGATATCCAGCGCCAGTACCAGCAAAGGCCCTTTGGCTGGCGCGAGGTCGACATCGCAAATGTGGTGGCGCAGCTTGTGGTGGAGCAGCGCGCACAGGTGCTGTTTGGCGGTCAGACGGTTCAAGCTAACGACAGCCGCATGGTGGCACTCCTTCGCAAGGATGCCGATAAGGCCCAGGTGCGCTTGCGCATGCGCATAAGCGACCGATTACTGCGCGCCACGGGCGAGCTCATGCGTGACCTGTTTGATCTCAAGACCGTGCCCTCCAACGAGGATAAGCTCGTGGCCGAGCTCAAGGAGCGCCTTGAGGACTTGCGCGAGGCGTGTCTCGCCATAGCACGCGACTACTACACGGGCATCAAGCCGGCCTACCCGTATCCCGGCGAGAACGAGTGCGAGAAGATGCGCTCGGAGGTCGCCGACGTCCTTAAGGATCAGAGTGAGTCCGAGGCGTTTTTGACTACGTTTACCAAGCATGAGGACCGCTTGCTCAATGCCAAGGAAGATTTTGACAAGGTGGTTGAGTTCTTCGAGTCCAACCAACGAACAGCGTTTGACCACGCCAAGGATTTCTTGAGCCGCACCGAGGGTATCGAGTATGCCTCCGATGACATTCCTAGCGCGGTTGAGAACGTGGCAAAGGTTCGCGAGATCCTCAAAGATCCCAAGCCCTACGGCCGCATTAAAGATCTGCAGCCGCTTATGAATCCCGTCGAGGACGACATGAAAAAGCTGCTGGGTATCCGTCGCAATGAGTTTTTGTGCCGCATCGAGAATGATCTGCAAGACCTGCAGGCGCAGGCTGAGAGTCAAAAGGGCTTTGTCAATCAAGCCAAGGATGCCATAGCGGATGCCGGCGCCAAATACGAGTCGTTCAAAAACCGTGCCCACAGTGCTCAAAGCCTCAACGAGCTGAGCGTTGCTGCGACTAACTGGGGCGACTGGCTCAGCGCGGCAGCCAACGAGATGTACGACGCCGTGGATGAGGCCCGCATGCGTATGGACAACGAGCGCCGCAGCATCGAGGTCACGAGTACGGGTGAGGTGGTCAAGAAGATCTCCAACAAGGGTGCCGCATCGTCTGCGCCCGTGCCCGCGTCCAAGCCCCAGCGCAAGATCAAGACCGTGCGCCGCGCCGATCTGGCCAAGCCGAGTCGTCTCTTGTCCGCAGAGGACGTGGAGCGCTACGTGGACGACCTGCGCTCTCGCCTTATGCAGGAGCTCGCTGCAAACGACGAGATCCGTATCAACTAACCCGCGGAGCCACCGGTACCAAAGCGCGCACCGGTGGCTTATGGCGTTTAGAAAGGCTCATCAACCATGAACGATTCTGCTCTTAAGAGCTTCTGCACCTGGGCCCGTACAGAGCTCATCAAAGGCGTGGAGGCACAGATGGTGCGCTACGGCATCACCGAACCTGCACCCGCGCCCGTTGGGTCCGAGACCGTCAACGGCCTGCCCCTAAGTCCGGCTGAGATTGAGCAACGCGACGAACTGCTGCGCATGCAGGCGGAGGTGGGTCACGAAGCGCTGCGCGACCGTGCGGCCTACACCTGGTTCAACCGCATCGTGGCCATTCGCTTCATGGATGCACGCGGATGGCTTCCCAGCCGTATGCGCATGCTAAGTCGTGCGGACGGCAGCCATGGCAGCGAGGCCGTGGAGAACGCACTGGACGTGGAAATAACGACGGCCGATACCGATCGCATAGCCGAGCTCAAGATGGCGGGCTTGGATGAACCGTTGTGGCGCTACCTGTTTGTTGCTCAGTGCGAGGAGCTTGCCGATTGCCTGGCGGGCGTCTTTGAACGCGTGGGCGGAGCCATGGAGCTGCTGTTGCCCCAGGGCCTCATGATGGCTGACAGTGTGGTGGGCAAACTCAATGCCATCCTCGCTGACGAGGACTGGCGCGAGGGCGTGACCGTTCTGGGCTGGATGTATCAGTACTACAATGCCGACGTTAAAGACGAGTTCTTCAAGTCCAAGCGCAAGGCAGCGGCGGCGGACATCGCGCCCGCCACGCAGCTCTTCACCCCCGAGTGGATCGTGCGCTATATGGTCGAGAACTCGCTCGGCCGTCTGTGGATGCTCAACAATCCGGGGAGTTCGCTACGCGAGCGCATGGAGTATTACATCGAGCCCGATGCTGAGCACGAGGACTTCATCCGCATTTCGAGTCCCGAGGAGATAACCCTCTGCGACCCCGCATGCGGCTCGGGCCATATCTTGGTCTATGCGTTTGAGCTGCTCTTCCATATGTACGAGGAGCGCGGCTATCGTGAGCGCGAGATTCCCGAGCTCATTCTTACTAAAAACCTTGCAGGTATGGAAATCGATTCCCGCGCGGCACAGATCGCGGAGCTGGCGCTTGCCATGTGCGCCCGCGAGCACGACCGTCGCTTCTTTAGGCGTGGCGTTCGCGCCGACGTTACCGTGCTCTCGAGCATCCCGCTAGGGGAGGACGAGCTGCCGGGTAACAAGAAGCTCGCCGAGGAGCTGAGTCATTTGGGCGAGATCGGTTCGCTGCTCAATCCCTCAGAGGACGAGATCGACGAGCTCAAGGCTGCCGCCGCGAGTTGTTCCGATGACCTTTTTGCCGCTACGGCCAAAACTAAGCTCGAAAGCGCTGCCGCCATCTGCGAGAAGCTGTCCCGTCGTTTTACCTGCACCGTTGCGAATCCTCCGTATATGGGCAGCAGCAGCTTTAACCCCTTCATGAGCAAGTGGGTCAAGAAGAACTACCCCGACGTGAAGAGCGACCTCTTCTCCAGCTTTGTCGTTCGCATGTTCAGTCTCGCCAAGGACCACGGCGAGTGCGGAGTCATGTCGCCTTTCGTCTGGATGTTCATCGGAAGCTATGAGAAGCTCCGCAACGAGATTATCGACAACAGAACGCTTACCTCCCTCATTCAACTTGAGTACTCGGGCTTCGCTGGCGCGACTGTGCCCATCTGCACCTACACGTTTCACAACTCACTCATCAAAGGCTACAAGGGAGGCTACGTGCGCCTTTCTGACTTCGTTGGCGCCGCTGTCCAGGCTCCCAAGGCCCTCGAGGCAATCCAAAACCCCGACTGCGGCTGGTTCTACCGCCGCAACGCCGAGACCTTCAGGCAGATCCCCGGCACCCCCATAGCCTACTGGGCCAGTGATGCCCTTGTTGAATCGTTCACAAAAGGAAGGAGGCTCGATGCTGTTGCTACTCCGCGACAGGGCTTGGCGACGAGCGATAATGGCCGCTTTTTGAGGAAATGGTGGGAAGTAGCGCCTTCCAACACATCGCGAGATTGTAGCGGCAGGCCTGAGGCAAAGCAGAGTGGCTCCCGTTGGTTCCCGATTATTCGGGGCGGCTCCTATCGAAAGTGGTGGGGTGACTACGACGAGGTGGTTAACTGGTTTGATGACGGTCGGGAGATGAAGGAAGCAATTCTGTCCAAGTATACTTATCTCTCTACACCTGATTTTGTGATCAAGAACCAGAACGACTATTTCAAGCCCGCAGTTTCCTGGTCTAAAATTTCTTCCAGCCTCGCCTCCTTTAGGTTTGCGCCTCGAGGGATGCTTTTTGAGGTAGCTGGAGCATGTCTTTTTGCGGAGCCGAACGAGCTCCGATACATCCAGGCTTTCTGCAACTGTTCCATTGCCGAAATTGATTTGGCGTTTATGTCGCCGACTCTAAACTTTGAGGTAGGCCAAATCGGTCAGTTGCCAATCATCCAAGATGAGGCTGCCGAGCCGACTGTCTGTTCACTCGTTGAAGAATCTCGCTCAATTTCAAAGGCGGACTACGATTCGTTTGAAACCTCTTGGGATTTTAAACGTAATCCTCTTGTCTAGGTGATCGCCATGGCTGAAAAGAAGAGGCGCAAGCCTGTCGATAAGACAAAAAATGAATATGTCGAACCTAAGCCAAGCTGGATAAAGGCTGTTAAGGTTAATGACCATAACGATGTCATGGGTTCTATTATTCAGTTTTTTCTGGTTGAATCTCCTTGTAAAGGTGTGAGTAGCAGAGGGATATCGCTTCTCGATTATGGATGGGCCGATAGTGTTCCTCCTAAATCCGGGTACCTTCACCGAAGATTATTGGAAGTGGCCAATCTCTGCGATGGGTCGACGCTATTTACGGCCACACGAAAAGAAGAGATGAAAAATAGGTTTGTTGATGCTGATATGCCTGGCAATTTTGCTTCAACTTGTACCTCAAATCGCGTTGTGGCGCTCATCAACAGCAATTTTGTGCTTGATTTATTTCGGATTATTAGAAATTCGTTGGCACATTGTCGCTTTCAATTGGTCGAAAAGAACGGTGTGGATTTCATTGCTTTTGAAAACGGTATGCCAGGAAAAGATCTCATTGGAGCGGATTCATTTGAGGTGAGTTCTCGTTTATTTCTTAAATGCAGCACTCTCATTGATTGGATTGCTGTGGTTAAGTCCGAGGCTATATATGAGGCGGAAGAAATTGCCCGCAAGAAAGAGACCTCAGAACGGGAGTGGGAAAACAAGCGTCAATTGGTTTTGTCTCGAATCTCGAGTGGGTCCTACTCAAATAAAGATGATCTCGGGAAGGACTGTGAGCTATCTAAGCGTTATTTAGATAAATTGCTTGGCGAGCTGAAGGCCCAAGGGCTTATTGCTTATTCACGTTCTAATCGAAAATGGGAACTTACTGGTGACGCAAATCCGTGAGTAAGAGATGCTTCATCTTTGATTGCAAAGAACGGCGTGTCGAATGAGCTTCTAACGTTTTTTATTGCAAAGAGACTCGCTGTCTCTCGAAAGTGACCTTTTAAATGAAATTAGTCGGCGTTTTTAAATGAGAGGGCGGTCAAATATGGCCACTTTACTTCAAGAAAAATACGAGGCTCGCAAGGCCGAGGTCAACGCTCGCTTTGAGCAGCTTCGCGCCAACGAGGAGGAGCTCAACCGGATCTTTGCCAAGATCTACAACTGTCTCTTATACACATCTGACGCTGCCGACGATACTCCTTGTG
>CABRIC010000066.1 GCA_902470905.1 uncultured Collinsella sp.
TACACAAGGAGTATCGTCGGCAGCGTCAGATGTGTATAAGAGACAGGTATCGCACGCCGGCGACCCTCGAGACACTCTCGGATGTTCCCCCGCTCGTACTCGATGACGACATGACCCAGGCGTCGCTTGGCTACGTGGGCGCGGTGCTGCCCAAGGCCGCCTTCCTGCCGCTGTTCCACGCCATGGCGAGCGAGGACTTCGCGCTGATCTCGAGCGAGATCCCGAGTGCGTACTTTACCGTGGGCGCAGCTGTGACCGATACGGACGAGCACTTTGCCCAACACCATCCCAAGGCACGCTTTAGCGATGCCGAGCTGCCGCTCGGCGCCGCGGCCTATACCGCCGTCGCTTTGGGCTATATCGCCGACCACCGGTAGCACCCAATCTTGCTATTCGTTTGTTTAAAAGGAACAGTATGTCCCAGCAGCATAAATTCTTCCCCGGTTGGCTTGTTGTGGCCTCCGGCTTCGTGATCATGGCCACGTGCTACACGATTTTCGTCAACTGCATGAGCCTGTTCCAGCCGCTGATCGTCAGCAACCTCGGGATTACGCTTGCCCAGTACAACATCTCCAACGCTATCTCCACCGTGGTGAGTGTCGTGGGTTCGCTCGTTATCGGTCATGTTGCCGATAAGGTGAGTGGCCGCGTATTGGGCTCGCTCACCGTTATCGCCACCTCGACGGTGCTCGCGGGCATGAGCTTTGTGGGTGAGCTTTGGCAGGTCTATGTGCTCTTTGCCGTCTCGGGCTCCTTTGCGAGCACCTGGATCGTGTGCCTGGCGTGCTCCGTGGTCATGCTCGTGTTCCTGCTGGCATCCGAGCCCATCGCCGCCAAGCTGCGCGCGAGCGTGGCGGGGGAGTAGGTAGGCCAAAGCGCATCGCCGCTTGTCCGCTTCGTCCGCGGCGGCGCGTCTGGCCGAACGAGTCCCCATACCCTCGTTCGGTCAGGCGCGCCGCCGCGTTGCTGCTTTGTGCCGTATAATGTCCACTACCTATGACGCGATACAAAAGAAAGGTGTTTGCCCATGCAGGCACAGAAGGCGGAGGGAACCCGCGACCTTATCGGCGCCGAGATGCGCGCCTGGCAAAAGATGCAGCAGATTGCGGCCGGCGTGTTCGAGCCGTTTGGTTTTAAACCCATCGAGACGCCCGCGATCGAGCAGGTTGACGTGTTTGTCCACGGTATCGGCCAGTCGACCGACGTCGTGCGCAAGGAAATGTTCCGCGTGTTCAGCGGTGCCAACCTGGAGCGCGTCTTTACCGAGGGCACCGACACCAAACTCAAGCCCAAGCAGCGCCTGGCACTTCGCCCCGAGGGCACGGCCGGCGTGGTGCGCGCCGTCGTCGAGAACAATCTGGTGCCCCAGGGCTCCACGCCGTTTAAGGCTTACTACGCCGAGGCCATGTTCCGCGGCGAGCGTCCCCAGAAGGGCCGCCTGCGCCAGTTCCACCAGGTGGGCATCGAGTGGCTCGGCGCTCCCGATCCGGCGGCAGACGCCGAGTGCATCATCATGCTCATGGAGTTCTACAAGCGCCTGGGCTTCGATCTTTCCAAGCTTCGTCTGCTCATCAACTCGATGGGTGACGCCCAGTGCCGTCCGGCTTATCGCGAGCAGGTTAAGCAGTTCATCCTCGATCACGCCGACGAGATGTGCGATGAGTGCCGCGAGCGCGCCGAGCTCAACCCGCTGCGTGCCTTCGACTGCAAGAACGACCACTGCCGCGAGATCATGGCCGAGGCTCCGCTGATGGGTGACAACCTGTGCGATGAGTGCCGCGAGCACTACGAGCAGGTCAAGCGCTATCTGGATGCCGCCGGTATCGAGTATGTCGAGGATCCCACCTTGGTGCGCGGCCTGGACTACTACACCCGTACTGTCTTTGAGGTCGAGGCCCCTGGCGCCGGCGTCGGCTCCATCGGCGGCGGCGGCCGCTACGATGGCCTGGTCGAGCTCGAGGGTGGCAAGCCCACGGCGGGCGTCGGCTTTGCTGTCGGTTTTGAGCGCGCCCTGCTGGCCCTGCAGGCCTTTGGCAGCGATTTGGGTGCCGATGAGGCCCCGTGCGTCTATGTCGCCAACGCCGGCAAGGAGCTGCGTCAGAACGTCTTTGCCATTACGCAGGAGCTTCGCGCCGCAGGTATCGTGACCGAGGCCGACTATCAGGGTCGTTCGCTCAAGGCCCAGTTTAAGCAAGCCGATAAGGTAGGCGCCAAGCTCATCTTGGTCCTGGGTGGCGACGAGCTTGCCGCCGGCAAGGTCAAAGTGCGCGACATGCAGAGCCATGACGAGGTGCTCGCCGATCTGGACAACGTCGTCGAGGCGGTTCGCGAGCGCCTGTAGCGCATCTTTTTGAGCTTCGGGCCTGCTAACGTGCCCTGCTCATGGAGAGCGATTGTTACGGGGGTGTTTCGCTTTTATGCGGAATGCCCCCGTTTACGTATGCCGCCCACCGAGAAATACGACCATTTAGGGCAAAAACCTTTGCAATGCAGAAAATACTTTTGTGTGGTAAAGCGCAATCAGTGTCGAAAGTATTTCTCAAGCGCCTATAATGAATACCGCATGTTACGTGCATAGAAGGAGGAATGGGAGGAAACGTGGCTGAGAACCTAAGCAACCAGTCTGTACCCGAAGCCGCGGCGCGCGTCGCTGCCGTGGTCAACCGCCTCGTTAACCGAATCGGCTCGAATGCCGAGTCCAGGGAGCGTCTCGCCGAGATCGAGATCCCCGAGGAGCTGCGCGACAATCTGGCGCTGTTCTTGCGCCTGGAGCGCCGTGTGCTTAGCGAGTATGATCCCGAGATCGCGGACCTGTTCGACAAGATTTTGACAGCCGAGATTGTGGTCAATGCCGGCAACCCCGGTACCTGCGCTGCCGACGAAGCCGTCGACGAGCAGGGCGTGCCCACCGCCGACGAGCCCACTGCCGTGGCATTTCGTGAGGTCGTCGATTTGATCGACAGCCTGCCGCTCGATAAGCAGCAGGTCATCGTTCGCGCCTTTACGAGCTTTTTCCATCTGGCAAACCTGTCGGAGGAGAACTACCGTGTGGCGCAGCTGCGCGAGCGCGAGGCCGGTGCGTCGACCGATACCGAGGTCGATCCTGCCAACGAGCTTACCGTTGCCTATCACCAGCTGGTGAATGAGCTGGGTGTCGAGGGTGCCAACGAGCTGCTCGACAAGCTCGAGTTCCACCCTGTCTTTACCGCACATCCCACCGAGGCCCGTCGTAAGGCCGTCGAGGGCAAGATCCGCCGTATCTCCAACCTGCTGGAGGAGCGTCCGCGTCTGGGCGGCTCCGACCTGGTGGAGAACGAGCGCCATATGCTGCAGGAGATCGACGCCCTGGTGCGTACGAGTCCCATCGCGCTCAAGAAGCCCACGCCGGTCGAGGAAGCCGATACCATCATCGACATCTTCGATAACACGCTGTTCGACGTTATCCCCGTTATCTATCGTCGTTTTGACGATTGGGTGCTGGGCGACAAGGCCGGTACTGTGCCGCCGCTGTGCCCGGCGTTCTTCCATCCCGGCAGCTGGATCGGTTCCGACCGCGACGGTAACCCCAACGTCACCGCCAAGGTGAGCCGTGAGGTCGCCGCCAAGTACTTTACGCACATGGTGCTCAAGCTCGAGGACAAGTGCCGCCACATCGGCCGCAACCTTACGCTCGAGGCTACCTACAGCAAGCCGTCGGCCGAGCTCATTAACCTGTGGAACCATCAGGTCGAGATGAGCCCTCGTTACACGGCCCGCGCCGAGCTGATCTCCGAGCACGAGCCGCATCGCGCCGTCATGCTCGTCATGGCCGACCGCCTGAACGCCACCGTCCGTCGTATCACCGACACCATGTACCACAGCGCCGACGAGTTCCTGGATGACCTGCGCGTCGTCCAGCGTTCGCTGGCCGCCTGCGGTGCCGTCCGTGCTGCCTACGGCCCGGTCCAAACCATCATCTGGCAGGTCGAGTCCTTCGGCTTCCATATGGTCGAGATGGAGTTCCGTCAGCACTCCGTGGTGCATGCCCGCGCCCTTAAGGATATCCACGAGAACGGTATCCATGGCGACCTGCAGCCCATGACGCGCGAGGTCATCGATACCTTCCGCGCTATCGGCTCCATCCAAAAGCGCTACGGCAAGAAGATGGCGCACCGCTACATCATCTCGTTTACCAAGAGCGCTCAGCATGTGGCCGACGTCTTTGAGCTGGCGCACCTGTCCTTTGCACACGAGGAGGATGTCCCCGAGCTCGACGTGATCCCGTTGTTCGAGCAGCTCGAGGACCTCGAGGGCTGCGTCGACGTGCTCGATCAGATGCTTACGCTGCCCGTGGTGCAAAAGCGCCTTGCCCAGACCAACCGCCGCATGGAGGTCATGCTGGGCTATTCCGACTCTTCCAAGGATGCCGGTCCTACCACGGCCATGCTCGCGCTGCACTCCGCGCAGGAGCGCATCGCCAAGTGGGCAGAGAAGAACGATATCGACCTGGTGCTCATGCACGGTCGCGGCGGTGCCGTGGGCCGTGGCGGCGGCCCGGCCAACAAGGCCGTGCTGGCGCAGCCCAAGGGTTCGGTCAACTGCTTCTTTAAGCTCACCGAGCAGGGCGAGGTCATCTTTGCCCGTTACGGCAACCGTACGCTGGCTCAGCGCCATGTTGAGTCCGTTGCCGCCGCAACGCTTTTGCAGTCGGCTCCGAGTGTCGAGAAGACCAACACCGAGACCACGCAGAAGTTCTGGGATATGGCCGAGAAGCTCAACACCGCAAGCCACGAGCGCTATCTGGACCTGCTGAACACCGAGGACTTTACGCCGTGGTTCTCGACCGTGACGCCGCTGACCGAGGTCGGTCTGCTGCCGATCGGCTCGCGTCCCGCCAAGCGCGGCTTGGGTGCCAAGTCGCTCGACGACCTGCGTACCATTCCGTGGATCTTCAGCTGGAGCCAGGCGCGCATTAACCTGGCCGCTTGGTACGGCCTGGGCACCGCCTGCGAGCAGCTTGGCGATCTTGACCAGCTCAAGGCTGCCTACCAGGAGTGGCCGTTCTTCCGCACGTTCATCGACAACATCGAGATGTCGATCGCTAAGACCGATCAGCGCATCGCCAAGATGTATCTGCACCTGGGCGACCGCGATGATTTGTCCGAGAAGGTCTTCACCGAGATGCAGCTCACGCGTAAGTGGGTCCTTGCCATCGTCGGTGACGAGTGGCCGCTGCAGCGCCGCCGCGTGCTCGGCTGCGCCGTCCGTGTACGTAACCCCTACGTCGACGCCCTGTCCATCGCCCAGGTCCGCGCCCTTCGCGAGGTGCGTATGAACCAGGACGAGATGGCCGAGGAGAAGAAGGCCGAGTACATGAGCCTGATTCTTTCGACTGTGACCGGCGTCTCGGCAGGTTTGCAGAACACGGGGTAATCGATAGCCCTGTGGCTCTCACCGGGACCCGACGGGTTTCCCTCTGAATGCGCCCTCGCACTTGAAGCCCCCTTATCCTGCTCCTTCGGAGCTGCGGATAAGGGGGCTTCGTGCTGCGGAATGCATTCAGAGGGAAACCCGTCGGGTCCCTTTGTCCTCGGTCTTCAGGGATTGGGGCTGAAGGGATTAAAGTGCGCTTCGCGTCCAATGCGGAGTGCGGCGAGGGCTTCTTGCGTCCTGCGGAGTGTGCCTAAAAGTAGACTAATGGAGGGCCCTGCGATGTCCGGTCTTCGGCGGATCAGCCGCTGGGTGAGGGTGGTGCTTGGGGCGACGTGCAAAAAACGGAGTTTTCAGCAGCCAAAGATTGATGCATAAGGCCATAGCCGGCTTTCGCTGCCTTTGTTGATGCTTTTGCACGACGATTGGGCTTTGGCGACGATCATATATGGCTGGTTTCTCGCCGCATGCTATCCAGATGGGTCGAGTCATGAGGACTATCTACCTTTTGAAAGATTTTTGGCACCAAAATCTTATCCCGCGATGCTGAATACTCGCAAAAATGCACGCTCCGGAGGGTACTACCCAGTTATGGCCAGAAATCCATGCGCCATCTTATGCAATTAATTAACGAATTTATGCAAAATGGCTTACGTGCGTACGTCTCGGACTAGATGTTTGCCTCGGCGCTGCGTAAATCATCCTGTCTATAGTGTCTTTGACAGGCGGCCGCGGTCCCGTTTGGGATCGCGGCCGTTTTGTTGTGGGTCAAATATGAACGTTGTGTTAATGAGTCGGTGGACGGTGGTGTTTTTCGGTGAGCGGCGTATCCTTCCAACGGTTTATCTAGTGTGTCAGTTGAAAGGAAGAGGGCGCTCGTCATTGTTTGAATGTGAACTGCCGTTTGACCACAAGACGTTGCATCTGGAGCTCGAGGATAAGAACTTCGCGGGTGTGATGGAAGGTCATCAAAACGAGTTTAAGACTACAAAATCGCAGGAAGAGCTTGTGGAGGAGTCACTTGCCAACCCTTATGGCTCGCCTTCGCTCGAGGAGCTTTGTGCTGGCAAGAAGGATATTGTCATCATTAGCTCCGACCATACGCGTCCCGTTCCCTCGCGTGTGACGATGCCTATTCTGCTGCATCACATCCATTCCGCTGCGCCCGAGGCTCGCGTGCGTATTTTGGTTGCTACGGGTATGCACCGTCCGTCGACGCACGAGGAGCTCGTCAATAAGTATGGCGAGGAGATCGTTGCCAACGAGGAAATCGTTATGCACGTCGCGACTGACGACAGCATGATGAAAAAGATCGGCACCCTGCCTTCTGGCGGCGAGTGCATCATCAACAAGATTGCTGCCGATTGCGATCTGCTGCTTGCCGAGGGCTTTATTGAGCCGCACTTCTTTGCCGGTTTCTCTGGTAGCCGCAAGTCCGTCCTGCCTGGCATTGCCAGCTACAAGACCATCATGTACAACCACAACGGCCAGTTCGTGAACGATTCTCATTCGCGCGCCGGCAACCTGTGCCATAACCACGTGAGCGAGGATATGTTTGCCGCTGCCGAGATGGCTCACCTTGCCTTTGTGCTGAACGTGGTGCTCAACGGCAAGCATGAGGTCATTGGTTCCTTTGCCGGCGACATCCACAAGGCACACGAGGCTGGCTGCGAGTTTGTGAAGAGCCTTGCCGGCGTTGAGCCCGTCGAGTGCGAGATTGCCATCACCACCAACGGCGGCTACCCGCTCGACCAGAACATCTATCAGGCCGTGAAGGGCATGTGCGCCGCTGAGGCCACACTTCCCGAGGGCGGCGTGATCATCGACGTCGCCGGTTGCGCCGACGGTCACGGCGGCGAGGGCTTCTATCACAACATCGCCGACAACGATCCGGCAGAGTTTGAGCGCGCCTGCATCGACCGTCCTAAGGACGAGACCCTGCCCGACCAGTGGACGAGCCAGATCTTTGCCCGCATCCTGGCGCATCACCCTGTGATCATGGTTACCGACCTGTGCGATCACCAGATGATCAAGGATATGCACATGACGCCGGTTAACACCCTCGATGAGGCGCTCAAGCTCGCCTTTGAGATGAAGGGTGCCGATGCCAAGGTGGCCGTCATTCCCGATGGCCTGGGCGTTGTCGTCGCACAGCACTAGTACGCGGCCTAAACGAATCGTTTATAACCGACAAGAAAGATAAGGTTTTATGCTTACCAAACTCCTCTGCGAATTCGGCGCAACGGCCCTCATGATCATCTTTGGCGTGGGCGTGCACTGCGATACCGTACTTAAGGGCACCAAGTATCAGGGCTCCGGCCACATGTTTGCCATCACCACCTGGTCTTTTGGCATCTCGGTCGCCCTGTTTATCTTTGGCGGCGCCGTGTGCATGAACCCCGCCATGGTACTTGCCCAGTGCATCGTCGGCCTGGTGCCGTGGAGCAGTTGCATCCCCTTCATGGTTGCTGATATGCTCGGCGGCTTTGCGGGTGCCGTGATCGCGTGGTTGATGTATGCCGATGAGTTCAAGGCTTCCGATGGTGTCATCGATCCCATTGCTCAGCGCAACATCTTCTCGACCAACCCCACCACCGAGGGCACCAACTATGCCCGCAACTTCTTCTGCGAGGCTATCTGCACCTTCGTGTTCATCAGCGCCATCCTTGCTGCTGCTAACCGTGCTGGCGAGAACGTTCTGATGCTCGCCATCTGCGTCGGTCTGATCGTTTGGGCTGTTGGCATGGGCATGGGCGGTATCACCGGCTTCGCCATGAACCAGGCTCGTGACCTTGGTCCTCGCATGGCCTATCAGGTGCTGCCGATCAAGAACAAGGCTGACAATAACTGGAAGTACGGCCTGCTCGTTCCTGGCATCGCTCCGTTTGTCGGTGCCGCTCTGGCTGCACTGTTTGTGCATGGTTTCTTGGGCATGTTCTAGTCTGAGGCTACATAGTTGTCCGCTGGCCGCATGGGGTAACTTCCCAGCGCGTCCTCGGACATGAAAGAACCCCCGCTGCGCACTTTGTGCGGCGGGGGTTCTTTCGTCCTGCGGAATGCGCTGGGAAGTTACCCCATGCGGCCAGCTGCAGGGTCTTTGCTGCGCCCGAGCAAGCAACCCAACATATATATCTGAATTTGGATGTGGTGGGCGCTTGGTTGTTGGGGGCGTTGAGATGAGGGCGATACTTTGGGAAGGGATGACGCCTTGGGAGGAGGCGTCTATCTGAAGAGGGGCTTTATGGCTGAGAGGTAGTCTTTGGCTACGTTGACTTTTTCTGCTTCGAAGTTGTGCCAGGCCCACCATTGGACGGTGGCTACGAAGCTTGAGGCTATGTGGTGTAGTAGGAAGCTGCGGTCCATGGTCTGTCTCTTATACACATCTGACGCTGCCGACGATACTCCTTGTGTA
>CABRIC010000067.1 GCA_902470905.1 uncultured Collinsella sp.
GGCATACGAGATAGCGTAGCGTCTCGTGGGCTCGGGGATGTGTATAAGAGACAGGGCGTGCATCTTCGATACGGCAGAAGAGATTCCGGAGAGCTACAAGGGCAACAAGTACGTGCGCACCAAGCGCGACGAGATTACCTCGCTCATAAGCTATGCCGTGGGCTGCATGTTTGGCCGCTATTCGCTCGATGTCGATGGCCTGGTGCTGGCAGACCAAGGCGCCACTGTTACCGACTATCTGGCCAAGATGCCCGACCCCGCGCATGTGACCTTTATGCCCGATGCCGATAACGTGCTGCCCATCACCGACGACGAGTACTTTGACGACGACATCGTGCGCTACTTTATCGACTTTGTGCGCACGGTGTATGGCGAGGAGACCCTCGAGCAGAACCTCGCGTTTATTGCCGAGGCCCTTGGCGGCAGGGGAGCCTCGCGCGAGGTGATTCGCGGCTACTTTTTGAAGGACTTCTTTAAGGACCACTGCCAGACGTATAAGAAGCGCCCCATCTACTGGCTGTTCGACAGCGGTAAGAAGAACGGTTTCAAGTGTCTTGTTTACATGCATCGCTACCAGCCTGACCTATTGGCTCGCATCCGCACCGACTATGTGCATGAGCAGCAGGAGCGCTACCGTGCCCAGATCGGCTATGCCAACGATGCCCTTGCTGGTGCCGAGCGCGGCGAGCGCGTGCGCTTGGACAAGCGCGTCAAAAAGCTCAACGACCAGCTCAAAGAGACCATTGGCTACGAGGAGAAGCTGCACCACTTGGCAGACCAGATGATTAAGATCGACCTGGATGACGGCGTCAAGGTCAACTACGCCAAGTTTCAGGATGTGCTAGCAAAGATTAAGTAACTGCAGATACGGTAAGGATATTCATGCCCAAGATCGATGTAGAAGAACAGCTCAAGTTGCGGTTTTTGCAACCGTTGCTCGCATGCATGCCCCGCCGTGTGGTGGTTTGGCACGATGCAGACGGCGAGTTTGCTCCTGAGTTTGAACGTTTGGCCGCCGAGGGCTTCGACGGTGCGGGGACTGATGACAGCGTTATGCCCGCTCACGGTGACTTTGAGCGCCCAGTGCGGTTTGTTGAAGCCTGCGAGGGCCGCATGTTTGCCGTCAAGAAGCTCGTCAACCGCGATGACCTTGTGAGCGATATCTTGCTGTATCGCCGTTGCCCGCGCGGCAGGCTTGAGGGTGATTGGCTTGCCGATGTTGAGCTGTATGCCGATCAGTTCCAGGCTGACTATCTTTCGCTTTTGGCCGATCAGCTAGGCATCGAGAATATCGACGCCGTGCGCGAGAGCCTGCGCGAGCACAAGACGTTCTTTGATGCCAAGACCCGCTGCGCTAAGTTTGCCGCGTGTGTTCCGCATGCCTCGAGCGCATCCGATATCGAACTCGGCATCCTTACGGTGATTTTTGGCGGTAAAGAGCTTGGTGACGCGCGCCCCGCGTTTGTGCTGCGTGGCTGTATGACCATGCTGCTGCACGAGGGTCCCGAGGCGCTGGCCGAGTTGGTGGACAAGTACTGCGTGCATGATGTACTCTCTGCCTTCATCGTGCGTTGCTATGGGTTTGATGGGCCGCTTTACGAGCGTGACTCATTGCTTATGCTTGCATCCCATGTGCTCCTTACGGCGGCATCCACCGCGCTTCCCGAGGGAGCGCTCAAGGGGCTTGAGAGCCATGTGGCTCCCGCCTACGGGCCCTATTGCCTTGAGGCGGTGCGTACGTGGGACCAGACCGCCGATACCCAGGCATCGAGCGAGGACCTATTTGAGATTTGCCGTTTGGTTGAGGACGCCCGCGGACTCTTTGCACGGTTCGAGACCTTGCCGATCGATGTGCTGACCTCGCTTGATGTGTTTCCGTGCGTCAATGAGGCTGTGCTCTCGCAGCTGTTCTGCTCGTTTGCGCAAGGTGCAGACCGTGTTGAGGATGCGCGTGCCTTTGTGGCGCGTCGCTGCGACCTAAGCTGGTACCGTCGTGTCGAGAGCTACTTTGACCTGCTTGTCGCTGTGGCCGATATGTGCGCGTTTAGGCAGACGCACGCGGGCGGGTTCCATCTGGCGCAGTCCCAGCAGGTGTGGGATGCCTATTCGTCCGATTGGTATGCCATGGACGCTGCCTATCGCCATATGTGCACCGCGTATCTGCGGGCACGCTCCGTCGAGTGCGATGCGCTCGAGGAACCTGCCCGCGCCGTGGCGGACTGGGCGGAGAATCTCTACAGCAACTGGTTCTTGGCGGATGCCAATGCCTGCTGGGCGGCTGCTGCGCAAGGGGAGTGGGCCGATTGCGGCTACATCGATGGTCCCGCACGGCAGGATGAGTTTTACTGGCATGTGCTGCCCGCCTTTGTGGGTTCTGCCAAAACAACGGTCGTTATCGTGAGCGATGCGCTGCGCTATGAGGTTGCCCGCGACGTTGCGGCGCTGCTCGAGCGCGAACGCGGCGGCAACGTCAAGGTTTCTAGCATGCAGGCGGTCTTTCCCTCCATTACCGAGGTGGGCATGCCTGCGCTGCTGCCGCACCAGGTGCTTGAGCTTGCAGAGGATGGCGCGTTTGTGTTGGCTGACGGCATGCCCACTGCGACGACTCCGCAGCGCGAGGCCGTACTTACCCACGTTGAGCCCACGGCCCGCGCTTTGCGCTCGAGCGCATACCTCAACATGGCGGGAACCGAGCGCAAAGCGCTGCTCAAAGACTCCAGGCTCGTTTATCTCTACCACAACAAGATCGACGCCACGGGCGAGAAGGCAGCTACGCAGGATGACGTTTTCGATGCCTGCGCGGACACCGTGGAGGAACTTGCCGCGTTGGCGCGCCGCGTGTGCACCGACGCCCCGGGCGCGCGTGTTGTTATAACGGCGGATCACGGCTTCATCTACACGCGTCGTGAGCTCAACGAGTGCCAGATGCTCGGCAAGCCAGACCTACCCTTCCTTGACGCTCCTGTCATGCACGGCAAGCGTCATCTGGTGGTGCCCAACGAGGCCGTGGCCAAGCTTTCGGAAGAGGCATGCGAGGTGTTTGTTAATGTTGGCATGGGACGTTTAGGTGCCGGTTTTGAGGGATTTGCCCCGCGCGAGAACGTGCACTTCAAGCGTCCCGGCGGCACTAACAACTACGTCCACGGCGGCATGAGCCTGCAGGAGCTTTGCGTGCCCGTTATCGGATTTTGGCGTGCGCGCTCGGGTTCCAAGGACTTTGTCGATACGCGCGTGGCGACGCTGCGCGTGCTAAGCGAGGGACGCCGAGTGACCAACTCGCTCTTCTCGGTCAACTTGATCCAGGAAGAACCCGCCCAAGGCAAGGTCTTGCCGTGCGAGTATGAGCTGGTGTTTACCGACGCAAGCGGCAACGAGGTGAGCGATACGGTCAAGGCGCATGCCAACAAGACTTCCGTTAATTCGCAAGAGCGCGTAGTGCATGCCAAGTTTGCGCTGCGTGCGGCGGATGGATTCTCGGCAAAGGGTCCGTACTATCTGGTCTGCCGCGAGCGCGAGACGGGCAAGATCGTTTGGCGCGAGACGTACACCATCGCTGTTTCGTTTGCCCCTGTTGCTGACTTTGGTTTTTAGGAGTGTGCCCTATGTTTGATAACCATGACGACGATCTGTGGGAAGTTCCCTCGATTGATGTGGATGTGCCGGTGGAGGGTGTGGTGCCTGCGGAGGCCGCGCCTGCTGCGGAGGCCCCGGCGACTGAGGCTGTTGCGCCTGCCCCGGAGCCGGTTGCTGCCGCGCCCGTTGAGGCTGCGGTGAACGCCGAGGACGAATTCTCGACCGACGGTTATGATCAGGCTGTGGCCGAGGCTCCTGAGGACGACGGCTACGACATGGATGGGTTGGACGGCAAGCTGCTTGAGCACTTTGCTGGCAAGATCGTGCGCAAGGACCTGACGGCCCTTATGAAGCGCGGCGCCAACGTGCCCACCTTTGTGCTGGAGTACCTGCTGGGTATGTACTGCTCAACCGACGACGAGGATGCCGTGGCGGAGGGCCTGGGGCGCATCCGCAAGATCCTCACCGATAACTACGTGCGTCCCGACGAGTCCGAGCGCATTAAGTCCAAGATTCGCGAGCTGGGTCGCTTTACCATCATCGATAAGGTGACGGCCAAGCTCGACGAGTACAAAGACATCTACGTGGCGTCGTTTGCCAACCTGACCATTGAGCCGTTTGTGATGCCTGCCGAGTACGTGCGCGACTATTCCAAGATTCTCCAGGGTGGTATTTGGTGCATTATGAGCATCGAGTATCGTCGTCCCATGGAAGAGGAAGACGAGTTTGGCATGGAAGTCTTTGGCGACGATGCGCCTCGCCGCTCCAAGGCCAAGCGCAAAAAGCGCGGGCCCGAGGACTCTCCGTTTAGCGTGGCGTCGCTCACGCCCATCCAGATGCCCAACCTGGACCTGGACGCCATGATCGAGGAGCGTCAGTATTTCTCGCGCGACGAGTGGCTCAACATGCTGCTGCGCTCTGCCGGCTATGAGCCCAGCGAGCTTTCGGAGAAGGAGCGCCTGCACTTTATCGAGCGCATGGTGCCGCTGATCGAGCGCAACTACAATCTGTGCGAGCTTGGTCCCCGCGGCACCGGCAAGAGCCATATCTACAAAGAGGTCTCGCCTTACGCCATCTTGCTTTCGGGCGGCCAGACCACCACGGCCAACCTGTTCGGCCGCATGAACTCCATGCGCGCCGATCGCGTGGGCTTGGTGGGCCATTGGGATTGCGTGACGTTCGACGAGGTCGCCGGCATGCGCTTTAAGGACACCAACGCCGTGCAGATCATGAAGGACTACATGGCCAGCGGCAGCTACGCGCGTGGCCGCGACCAGATTAACGCCGATGCCTCCATGGTCTTTGAGGGCAACATCAACGACACCGTGCAAAACGTCCTTAAGACCACGCACCTGTTTGACCCGTTCCCGCCGGAGTTCAACAACGATTCGGCCTTCTTCGACCGTATCCACTATTACCTGCCGGGCTGGGAGATTCCCAAGATGCGGTCGAGCCTGCTGACCGGGCATTATGGCCTGATCACCGACTGCCTGTCGGAGTTTTGCAAGGAGATGCGCCGCAAGGACTTTACGCACCATATCGACCGTTACTTCCGCTTTAACAGCGACTTTAACAAGCGCGACGAGATCGCCGTGCGCAAGACCTTTAGCGGCCTGGCCAAGCTCCTGTTCCCCGACGAAGCCATGGACAAGGACGACGTGCGCTGGCTGTTGGATTACGCCATCGAGGGCCGTCGCCGCGTAAAGGAGCAGCTCAAGATTATGGCGGGCGTCGAGTTTATCGACGTTAACCTGGGCTATATGGATGCCGACAACCCGCAGGATGTGCATGTGGTGCGCGTGCCCGAGCAGAGCGAGGACACGCTGATTCCCGACGGGCCGCTGCTGTCCGGCCACGTGTTTGGCGTGGGCAGGTCGCAGGGCGGCGAGGTTGCCGTGTACAAGCTGGAGAATAAGGCCGTTGCCGGCGAGTGCAAGTTTAAGCACGAGGGCGTGGCCTTTAACAAGCCGGTGCGCGATACGCTGGAAGCCGCGTTCGACAACTTTGTAAACCTGGCGAACCGCGTGGCGCCGGGCATGCACATTGGCTCCAAGGATTATCTGCTGTTCTACAACGACCTGCAGAGCAAGGGCCTGTCCGAGGAAGTTTCGCTCGCCGAGTTTGTGGGCCTTTGCTCTGCGGCGTGCAACCGCCCGGTGATGCCCGCGCTGGCGATTCCGGGAATCTTGCGCATGTCGGGTTCTATGGACGAGATCCGAGGGCTCGAGGACATTATGCGCGTGGCCAAAAACGCCGGCGCCAAGCGCGTGATTTTGCCGCCGAGCGCCATCGCGGGCTTGCAGAGTGTTTCGTCCGAGATTATTTCGGGACTGAGTCCGGTGTTCTACATGGATGGTGACCCGGTTGATGCCGCGAAGAAGGCGCTGGATCTGTAGGAGTGCGGGCGTGCGGGCTTGCGTGCGCGTGGGCCCGCGGGCGTGTTGGCGTGTTCGAGTAGGGAGGCCTTGCCATGGCGAGCGAGCGTTCTGTTGGCGAGTTGCTCGACGAGCTGTTTGGCTTTGAGTCGGTAGCCAAGCGTCAGACGGCGCTTGAGCAGTACGATCGCGGTGAGCTGGTGCGCAGGGCGCGCTCCCGCGAGCTGCTGGGCGTGCTTAGGGGCGTCGAGGCTTCCGAGCACGCTGCGCGCGAGTCTGCCGTGCGGGCTGTTGACGGGTATGTTCGCCGTGTTGAGGGCGCCGCGCTTGCACGCGCTCGCAAGCGGGCGGGCATTGTTGGTCCGCTGCGGATGGAGCGCCGCTATGCTGCCTTTTTGCGCATGGAGGACAAGGCCGAGTTGCTGGCCCGTTTGGAGCAGACGCTTGCGTTTATCGAGGTAAAGCTGCGTGCGAATACGGCGGAAAAGGTGCGCGCGGCGTACGATGCTGCGGGGGCTATGGTGCTGCAGGACGTGGCACGCCTGAGTGACGTGCGCGTTGTGGATGCCGTGCCCCTGGATGCCGATCTGCTATGTACGCAGTTGGAGCAGTTGCGTTGTGCCGCCGACGCGACGGACCTTGCGGGTATGATCACAGCGACGTTTGAGTCCGAGCTGAGTGCGACGGGGTCGCTGGGCGCTGACGGGTTTACGGGCGATTTGGCTGGCGATGTTGCTGGTGACGTGGCGTTGGAGCGTGAACTTACCAACGTGCGCGGCGCTGCGCAGCGAGCGCGCTTGGCGGCGCAGGCGTATCGGGCCGAGCGCGCCACCCGCGTTGCGGGGAGCACGGTGGAGCCGGTATCGTTGCCCGAGTCTGCGTGCGCTGCGTGCGAGACGGCGTGCGATGCCGGGGAGCTTTCCGAGTTGCTCGCTCAGGTTAAGAAGTCGTTTGAGACCTACCGTCGTGTTGTTGCCGACGGCGGGTTGTTCTGCGCGTTTGGCACGGGCTCGCCGCACGGCATTTGTTGTGGTACGAGCTATTTGGACTACGATTCTCGGCTTGATGAGGACGTGCTGGTGGGCGAGTACGATGGTGCAACCAGGCATACTGTTCGGCATGAGGTTGCGATTCCCGAGCTGGTGGATGGGGCTTCTGCCGAGGGCGGCGATTCGCTCAAGGTTGCCGTGGCGCGCATGCGCGAGTTTAACGGGCGTCGCTACGATGGTGTGCTGGATGAGGATCCTGCGCGCCATGTGAATGCGTTTTGGTATGGACTTAAAAAGCTCAGCCAGTATTGCGAGGCCGCCGTGCGTGTGGATGAGCGTGCTTGGGATTGCTTTATCGATAAGGTGCAGTTCGCCTACGATGAGCCCGTGGGACGTTTGGCTGCACAGATGGACGACAAGCAGGTTGCGGCTTTTGTTGCTGCCGTGGATGAGCTTGGCGCTGCTGAGTAGGGGTCCTGGCCTGGTAGGAGGTTTCATCATGAAGATCGAAGTTGACGTAGATCAGCTGCGCGAGAGCCTGCTCGACCGCGCGGGGTCTGCGGCGGGCGTGGGCTTTCCGGCCGCCATGCTCGACGTGATGGATATCGAGGATGAGTCGCCCCAAGAACTCCTAGATCGAGCCGAACGCGAAGGCCTCGACCTCCGAGACTTTGCCGTCGATGACGACTGCGGAGCGTCTGACGACTGGTGACCCCGGGTCAGTTCATCCTTTTCTTCCTGAGATATAAGAGAAATCCCTTTTTGAACGTCCTTCGGGTTCCAAAAAATAGCCGATCAGTCTTTGTATCTTCCTTGCTGTCAAACTTGATAGCCGTTAGCTCGATCGTACAGATGTAGTCAGCAACTTGGAATAGCCGGTAGGCTCGTGGTGTGGCTTCTCGGTATACGATGACATCCCTTGCTAGAACGTACTCAAGCGCAGAATGAATGACCTCCGTTACAATCGGTTGGCC
This sequence comes from uncultured Collinsella sp., assembly GCA_902470905.1. GTDB lineage: Bacteria > Actinomycetota > Coriobacteriia > Coriobacteriales > Coriobacteriaceae > Collinsella. The sequence continues at coordinate 7,912 of CABRIC010000067.1, forward strand.
GTTGTCGTAGTAAATCTTAACGGTGTCGTATCGCTGGAAGAATTTCAGATGGTCGAAAAGTTCAACTGTGAGGTCTCGCCTCATTCTCTCCGCGAGACCGTTTTGATTGCCGGCGAATTCGCTCATTCGGTATTGCAGACAGAGATAGCGTATGGGGAGATGCTGAATGAACGCGCGAAATGTGCTCAACATGTGCCTTCGCTGCTCCTTGGGAAGATCTTTGTAGTCGCCGTTTCCATTCAGTAGGGGTCCTGCATGAAAAGGCGTATTGGGAAGCGAGGACTGCGACAGGGCGCGCTCGTAGCGGTCAATGCGTTCAACGATTGCATCGTTTTGATCGTGAAAAACGAGGGTGACGAGGTAGTAGTTGGAGACGCCTCCGAGGTCGCCAGATTCGTCAACAAAGACGGAGAGTTCGCTCATGATGGGCCTCCATTTTTGCAAAAAAATGCCGGGGGTAAGACCCCGGCTCTTGGAGGCCCCTCTTTTGGAGGGAACCGTATTCTTTATACCATGAGATAAGGGGTGCTTTCAAGTAATATTATAATAAGCAAACATATGTTCGTCAAACTACCTGCGAAAAGTCCTTAGCCGTCCAGAGGTGGGTAGAGCGGCTCGTAAATTGCTGACGCAATGCGCCGGCGTTTTCCCGAGAAGTATTTAGTCTTGACTCGCATAAAAAATGCCGGGGGACATCCCCCGGCATTTTTCATTCAAGACTTTAGTCCGCTGGCCGCGCAGCGGCCAGCTTTAAACCACCCGCTAC
>CABRIC010000068.1 GCA_902470905.1 uncultured Collinsella sp.
ACACAAGGAGTATCGTCGGCAGCGTCAGATGTGTATAAGAGACAGCCCAAGCACCCTGCCGGCGGCGACGTGCGATTTGAGGACGTGAGCTTTACGTACGAGGGTGCCGAAGCACCTGCTGTCAGTCATGTGAGTTTTAGCGTTTCCGCTGGTAGCGCCCTCGCCCTGGTGGGTCCCTCGGGTGGCGGTAAGTCAACCTGCGCAAGCCTGATCCCGCGTTTTTGGGATGTTTCCTCGGGTCGAGTGCTCGTAGGCGGTGTGGACGTTCGCGATATGGATCCGCACGAGCTTATGGACCAGGTCGCCTTCGTGTTCCAGACCAACCAGCTGTTCCGGCAAACACTTGCCGATAACGTGCGCGCCTCCAAGCCTACGGCCACTGACGACGAAGTGCGTGCGGCCCTCTCCGCAGCTCAGTGCGACGACATTGTGGCCAAGCTCCCACAGGGCATCAATACCATGCTCGGCGCCGGCGGGGCATATCTTTCGGGCGGCGAGGTCCAGCGCGTGGCACTCGCCCGTGCGATCCTTAAAGACGCGCCTATCGTGGTACTCGATGAGGCGACGGCGTTTGCCGACCCCGAGAACGAGGCGCTCATCCAGCGCGCCTTTAGCAAGCTGGCGGCGGGCCGCACGGTCATTATGATTGCGCACCGACTCTCGACTGTAGTGGGCGCAGACCAAATCGTGGTGCTCAACCAAGGCAGCGTGCAGGAGTCGGGTACCCATGCCGAGTTGCTGTCCCAAGAGGGCCTGTATGCCAAGATGTGGGCCGAATACGAACAGGCCGCGAGCTGGAAAATCACTGCTGCGGCCGCGGATGACGCTGTCACGAAGGGAGGCGAGGCCTAAATGTTCGCCTCATTCCAAAAGAAGTATTTCCTATCCGATAAAGGCGTCGCCGGCGTAAAACGCGGCATTTTCTGGACCACGCTCACCAATCTCATTACCATGGCCGGCATGGGCTTTTTATTCCTGGTTATGGCCGGCTTTGTCGAGCACCTCGCCAGCGGGGCTGACCTGCCGGATGCCCTGCCGATCGTGGGCGGCCTCCTGGTCTTTTTCGTGTTGCTCTTTGCCTCTAACTGGCAGCAGTATTACTACACCTACTGCATCTTTTACGAGGAGTGCGGCAAGCAGCGCATGGAGATCGCCGAGCGCTTGCGCAAACTGCCGCTGTCGTTTTTTGGTCGTCGTGATCTGGCCGATTTAACCGAGACCATCATGGGTGACGTCCAGGCCATGGAGCACGCCTACAGCCACGTGCTGGGAGAGCTTTGGGGTGCCATCATCGCAAGCGCCATTGTATTCGTGGCGTCGCTGTTCTTTTGCTGGCAGCTGGCGATTGCGGCGTTTTGGAGCGTTCCCGTGGCCTTATCCGTGCTGTATCTAACGCGCGGCCCCATGACTCCGGTGTTCGATCGCGTGCGTGCCGAGAAGGTCAAGGTTACCGAGGCAATTCAAGAGACGCTCGACTGCGTTCGCGAGATCCGCGCCACCAACCAGGAGGCCCATTATCTTGAGGGGCTCAACGCCGTGATCGATGCCGAGGAGCGCGAGACTACCAAGGGCGAGCTCGTTAACGGGCTTTTGGTCAACTCCGCCTTTGCCATCCTGCGTCTGGGCATTGCCACCACGCTGGTCACGGGTGCCGCGATGGTCGCCTCCGGGCAGGTCGACTTTTTGGTGATGTTTGCCTTCCTGCTTATGGTGAGCCGTATCTATGCGCCCTTTGACCAGGCGTTAATGTTAATGTCCGAGCTGTTTGTCGCCGAGTCGTCTGCCAAGCGCATGCGTTCCATCATGGAAGAGCCTGTGGCGCGGGGCAGCGAGAAATTTGAGCCCGTGGGCCACGATGTGGTGTTCGATCACGTGGCATTTGGCTATGGTGCGGGCGAGGACGGACGCGCCGGCGATAAAGTTCTTACCGATGTGAGCTTTACCGCCAAGGAAGGCGAGGTCACGGCGCTGGTCGGTCCTTCGGGTTCCGGTAAGTCTACGGTGAGCCGCCTGGCCGCACGCTTTTGGGATGCCACTGCGGGCAAGGTTACCGTGGGCGGTGTGGATGTTGCGAGCGTCGATCCCGAGGTGCTCCTGCGCGATTACGCCATTGTGTTCCAAGACGTGCTGCTCTTTGATGACACGGTGATGGGAAACATCCGCCTCGGTCGTCGTGATGCCACCGACGAGGAAGTGCTTGCGGCCGCGCGTGCCGCCAACTGCGACGAGTTCGTGAACCGCATGCCGCAGGGCTATGACACTATGATCGGAGAGAACGGATCCAAACTCTCCGGTGGCGAGCGCCAGCGCATCTCTATCGCCCGCGCGCTGCTCAAAGACGCGCCCATCGTGCTGTTGGACGAGGCGACGGCAAGCTTGGATGTGGAGAATGAGACCGTGGTACAGCAGGCACTCTCCCGTCTGCTTGCAGGCAAGACGGTTATCGTTATTGCCCACCGTATGCGTACGGTGGAAAATGCCGACAAAATCGTTGTGCTCAAGGATGGTGTGGTTGCCGAGCAGGGTTCTCCGGCGCAGCTCAAGGCGGCAGGTGGAGAATTCGCCCGCATGGTTGCGCTGCAAAAGGAGGCGGCGGACTGGCAGCTGTAGGACTGTGGCAAAGGGACTGTCCCATAATGTGACAAAGGGACAGCCCCTTTGTCATATTGAGTTTATCCCCATAGTTTCCAAAAAGTTAACCTTTGTTGAACTTAATAGTTAGATAAACTAAACTATTTTCCAAAAGTGTGCTCGAGCAAACTTGTTTACTCGGGTGCTGAGGCACCGTGCCGCGTCCAATGCGGCAAAAGGGAGAAGCAACATGAAGAAGTCGACGTTTAACACCCTGCTTGTCGGTGGCGGTTTTCTGCTTGGTACGGCTGGCATCAAGCTGCTCACCAGCGCTCCGGTAAAGAACGCCTGCGTGCAGGGCATCGCGTGCGGTATGCGCGTCAAGAACTGCTACCAGGACATGGTCGAGCAGGCCAAGGCTAATGTCGATGACATGGTTGCCGAGGCTGCCTACATCACCCAGAGCGAGGCCGCTGCTGACGAGGCAGCCGAGTAACGCTCCCAGGCACAAACTATGAGATTCTCGATTATTAGCGAGATCCCCGGCAGGACCCGTCTTCAATTGGCGGGTCCTGTGCCAGAGAGCGATCTCGACGCACTTCTTAAGCTCAGCGGCGATATCGACGGCGTGCACAAGGTGCGCGTTTATGGCCGTATTGGCCAGATGGCGCTCGAATATGACGAGCAGTGTCGTGCGGGCGTGCTCGACGCCTTGGGTGCGCTCGATGCCCAGGCCATTGCCGACGCAAAGACGGGTTACGTGATGCAGCTTGAGCCACGCAAGCATAAGCTCGTCATGGATCTTGCCACACTTATCGGCGCCCACTATGCGCGCCGATGGTTCTTGCCGACGCCCCTGCGTGCGGTGTTTGTCGTGGCCGGTTACATGGCATTTTTGCGCGCTGCCCTTCATGAGCTGGCGCAGCCGCGCCTGACCGTTCCCGTGCTCGACGCTTCGGCCATCGGCATCTCGTTCGTCAAGCGTGATGTTGACACCGCGGGCCAGACGATGTTCCTGCTCAACGTGGGCGAGCTGCTCGAGGACTACACCCGCGCCATGAGCGAAAACGAGCTCATCAACTCGCTGCTCGATGTGCCCGACAAGGCGCAGAAGGTCGTCGGCGACACCGAGGTGAGCGTTGCCGCCACCGAGCTTGAGCCCGGCGACTTGATCGCCGTTCGCACCGGCATGTCCATCTGCATCGACGGCGTGGTCGAGCAGGGGAGTGCTATGGTTAACCAGGCGACCCTGACCGGCGAGCCGCTTGCCGTCGAGCGCAGCGCAGGCGACGACGTGTTCGCCGGTACCGTCGTGGAAGACGGCAGCATTTTGGTGCGCGTGCGCGCCAACACGGCTCAGACCAAGTTACGTTCGATTGTCTCGCTCGTGCAGACGGCCGACTCGCTCAAGTCCGAGGGCCAGTCGCATATGGAGGACCTTGCCAACAAGATCGTCCCGTGGAACTTCCTGCTTGCGGGCTTGGTTGCACTCACCACGCGTAGCCTCATCAAAACCTCGGCAGCGCTGATGGTCGACTACTCGTGTGCACTCAAGCTCACGGGTTCCGTTGCCGTCATGACCGCTATGAGCGATGCTGCCAAGATGGGGGTGATGGTGAAGGGTGCAAAGTACTTTGAGTCGTTTGCCAAGGCCGACACTATTGTGTTTGATAAGACTGGTACGCTCACCGAGGCGCAGCCGCGTCTTGCCTGCGTACTGACGACCGATGGCTGGAGCGAGGACGAGATTCTGCGCCTTTCTGCTTGCTTGGAGGAGCATTTCCCGCATCCGGTGGCGCGCGCCGTGGTAAATGCGGCACGTGAGCGCGGACTCGAGCACCGCGAGCGCCATGCCGCCGTCGAGTACATCGTGGCGCACGGCATCGCTTCGTCCATCGAAGGGCGTCGTGCCATCATCGGTTCCGCGCACTTTGTATTTGAGGACGAGGGCGCGCAGCTCGAGTCCGACATTAAGGAGCAGATCGAGTCCCAGATGCAGGGTCTGTCGCCGCTGTATCTGGCGGTCGATGGCAAGGTCGTCGGCGTGCTCGGTATCGAGGATCCGCTCAAGGCCGGGGTCCGTGAGGCCATCGCCGACCTGCACGCGTTGGGCGTTAAGCACGTGGTCATGCTCACGGGCGACTCGGAGCGCACGGCCGAGCGCATTGCTCGCGAGGCAGGTGTCGACGAGTTTAAGGCCGAGCTGTTGCCCGAGGACAAGTACGCGTATGTTGAGCGCATTAAGGGCGAGGGGCGCCACGTTGCCATGGTGGGCGACGGCGTCAACGACTCACCGGCGCTGGGCCTGGCCGATGTGGGTCTGGCCATGGGTGGCGGCAGCGACATTGCCAAGGAGGTCGCCGACATCATCCTGACCGATACGGATCTGGCCGCGATCGTGCGCCTGCGCCGCATGAGCCAGGGGCTTATCGACCGTCTGACGAGTTCGTATTCCAAGGTGATGCTCACCAACTCAGCGCTGTTGGCATTGGGTATTACCGGCATGATCACTCCGCAAACGTCGTCACTGCTGCACAATGGCTCGACGATTGCCTACAGCCTGGGCAACGCGAAAGCGTATCTGCGTTAGCAGACGTGTTCGCCCACGTTATCTGGCCTGCGCCCAGACGGCATCGGTGTCGTCCGGGCGCAGGCCTTTTGCATTTGAACATTTGCTAACTTCTCTATATAGTGTTGCTAGCAAGGCTAGCAATTGAAGGGAGCGAGATCGACGTGGGTGCTGTTAGCGGCATGGCGCAGGTGAACGTTCGCGTGGATCGCCAGGTCAAAAACCGTGCCGAGGAGGCGCTGCAGCTTTCGGGCAGGTCACTGCCCGAGCTCATCAAAAAGGTCGTGGCCAAGGTCGCACAGGGTGGCGGGCAGTGTGAGGAAGTGCTCTCTGCCGTTGATGGCCGGCAACAGACCGCCGCGCACGATACTCCGTTCGCCGCATCATGGGCGGCGGCGGATCAGCTTTACGCGGACCTGGGCATCGCTACGTCGTCCGTGTCCGACGATCGTGATTGGGGCGCAATCTATTCCGAAGCCATGGACGAGCACTATCGCCAAAAGGGGATGATCCTGTGAGCGGGGCTCCCCTCAAAATAATGGTGGACGCCAACGTATGGGTTGATTCGTTTTGCGTCGACCATGCCGAGTCGCTTGCCGCGCGTGCGTTTATTGGGCAGGCGACGGAGACGGGGGCGTTGCTGTTCTTTCCGGTGCATATCGCTAAGGACGTGCTGTACGTTGTCCAACACGAGCTGAAGCGTAGCGTTCTTGCCAGCGGGGGAGCGCTCGACGAGGCGTCTGCCCGTGCAATTGGCGATGCGGCGTTGGCATTTGTTCGGAACATGACCGAAAACGCCACGGCCGTGGGTGCGGATGCGTCGGACCTTTGGCTGGCCGACAAATACTTAGCGCTCCATCGCGATTACGAGGACAACTTGGTACTCGCTGCGTGCAAGCGCGCGCAGGTCGATTACTTGGTGACTAACGATCGCAAGCTGCTCGAACATGCCGATCTTGCAGCAAAGACCCCGCGCCAAATGATGCCGATTCTTGCTTTGGCCGAACGCGGCGGCGCGGCTATCGGTTGACGCGAACTGTTTGCGGGCCTCTTGGACGACGATGCGCCAAGGGGCCCGCGTCTGCTATTTACAATAGCTCGGCCTTAATGGCGGGACTTTCTGCGAGCTGCTCAGCTGCCTTTTCGTCGGAGCTGTCGAGTGCTGCCAGACTGCGGTAGACCCACTCGTTGACCTGGGTGTTCTTGACGCCTGCGGTCTGCATAAGGGCGCCTACCTCGCGGATTGCTGCGAGCAGTTCGGCTTTGGGACCCGCGAGCTCGACCTCGATGCCGTGGTAGGCGGCCACGCCGCGGTTCTCGCTCACGTGGTCGATAAAGCCCTCGACGGTCTCAAGTTGCTGGGCGAGAGCCGCATCATCGTCAGCGTCCAGCGCGACGAGTGCGTTCGATACCGTGAGGGCGGGATGTCCGCAGGGGACAAAGCCTTCGATGACATCCATAGCTTCGGTAATGGTTGAGCCCAGGCCTGCGAGGGCATTGACGAGTTGCTGCTTGGTATCCATAACGGTCCTTTCGACGGGTCAATTTTGCTTGGCGAAAATATACGTGACGCGATCGGTAGCAAAAGTGTGAAGTGCGGCGCACATTGGGGTCTTCACAGCTCGTGCATAGAACAGCTGCCTGCCTTTAGAACGTGGTAAGATAACACTCCACAAGCGGGGCTCGCCCCGCATGTTCCTTGAAAAGTCGACGGGTGTTGGGCGCTCGTGCCCAATGCCATCCAGGCTTTCCCGACATTCGGGGGCGACTGGTTTCGACACGATAGCTCTGAGAGAGGAAGCAAGCCGAGGTCTCCTCGCCTCGTTAAACAGGGGTACCGTCAAATTGAATTGACAACAACTCTTCTTTTGAGCCTATGGCTCTCGCTGCTTAATTTATAGCGGCGCGTCAACCCGGTGATTTCCCCGCCACCGGTGCGACGTCATTTTAGGGGAATGCTCCTGCGCACGTAATCGGTATGGCGCAGGCTAAGACCGAACCGGTTAGGACGCCGCGAGCGTGTCGCTGCGCGCAAAGCGTCCGAGACTAAACCAGCGACTGAGCTTGGAGATGCCAATCAGGGGGCTTTCGTGGACCGGAGTTCGATTCTCCGCGCCTCCACCAACTGTTCAGTAGGCGAACACATACGCGTGTTCGTCGTTAGGCGGGCGTTCGTATTGCTCGTCAGATAGAAAGAAGCCGCTCCATACGGGGCGGCTTCTTTGCGTTCTAGGCCTGCGGCATGATCTCCTGCTCGCCGTCCTCGTCCATGTACGGCATGAGGAACACGCCGCCCTGCTCGGTGGTCAGCAGCAGGTACTCGCGGTTGTGCTCGTCGCACACGATTTCCTGGCCGATGCCCTCGGGCAGGTCGTATATGGGGCCGTCCGTGCGGGCTTGCCTCACGGTCACGTCTTGCGCTCCCATAGCCTGCGACGCGCAGCTGGCGGCGGCCAGGACGATGAACAGCAGGACGACCGCCGCGACGATGGGGCCGCACCCGCCGTTGCGCTCCTCGTCTGCGGGGCTCGGGTACGGCATGGCCTATCCCACCTTCACCAGATAGTCGTCGGCCTCTGGCTTGCCCGTGGCCTTGCCCACGGCGATGTAGCGCGTTGCGCCGCTGTAGCCCGTGTATCGGCCCCACACGTAGCCGTCGGCGATCTTGTACCAGTTATCCAGCGTCACGGTCTCGCCGCTGGAATAGTGCGCCACCTCGGTGCCGCCCAGGCCGGGGGCGTCGCGCACGCGCAGGTAGTCCACAGTGCAGCGGTAGGTGCCGCCGAAGTTCTCGGTCGTTTCCTGCTGCGCAGGCTGCGGCTGCGGGACGGCTGCGGGGGCGCTTCCAGCAGTGATGCCGAAGCATTCCAGGTAGATGCGCGCCAGCTCGTCCAGGTTGCCGTTGAACTTCTCGCGGTCGCCGTCGTTGTCGATGAAGCCGTTCTCGCACAGGCGGTAGTTGATGCCGCGCGCGGCGGCTCGGTTCGGGTTCGCGAGGTCGGAACGGCGCACCAGCTTCTCGGAGCGCCCGGGCATGAACGCCGCCAGCTTATCGGCCAGCGCATTGTCGTACTCGTCAGGCTCGAAGCCCTCCTTGATGATGACGTGCGCGCCGTGGGCCGTGGCGATGCCGCTGGCGTCCATGTGCAGCTCCACCACTGGCGCGTCGGTGCTCAGGCGGTTAAGCCCGCCGTCGGCGTACCAGTTGCGGGACGTATCGCCCAGCTCGACCTCGGAACCGCCCAGTTCCTTGATTCGCTGGCCCAGGGCGCGAACGCGCTCGGCCTCGGTGCAGCCGCCTGCGCAGCAGCCGGGGTCGCCAGCGCCGTGGCCGCAGATGATGAACAGTTTAGCCATTGCCTACTCCTGTCTCTTATACACATCTGACGCTGCCGACGATACTCCTTGTGT
>CABRIC010000069.1 GCA_902470905.1 uncultured Collinsella sp.
CTTTTGCCATAGAAAGCGCGTAGGACGGACATGACCGGAGACACCTCTCCGGGATAGGCCTGAGCTCGCGGACGGCTTCTCGCGCCCCCTCCAGATCTTCACCGGTGACGCAGGCGCGGACCTCGCCGATGAGCGGTTTCATGCGCTTGCGCTCCGTTGCAGGCCCGCCGTCCGGCCTTGCGGACCTCATCAGTTCCCTTTCGGGGTCCGCTGTCCGGTCGGGTGCGATGACCCTCAGCAGGGCGTTGCCCTGGCGCGCGCGTAGCTCCTGCATGGCGTTGTTCACGTAGCGGTCCCGCGCAACGCTTTCGAGGCCTTTGAGGCCGGCGCAACGCTCCACGGACTTGCTGTAAGCGGCGCTCGCCCCTTTGATTTCAGGATGCCTCGACCCTGCTTCCGCGATTGCGACATCGACGGCCTTGGCGACATCTGGGTGCCAGCGGCGGAGGTGCGCGTAGGAGATTCGGCCGTCCGCAGGCAGCGTGACGCCAATCTCGTCGGCGGGGATTTGGCGGACGGCGTCGACCGCCCGCGACCTCGCGAGGTCGCGGGCCTCATACTCGGCCGCGAGCGCCGGGGCCAGGGCCGCGTCGGTGAGCGCGTTTCTAGCCCGGTCGAGCCTGTTGCGGGCCATGAGTGAATCGAACGAGCCATCGGACGACCACGCAATAACGTGCGCGTGCTTGGAATTCGGGTGGTTTTCGTGCTCGGCGGCTACCCAACGGACGCTGGACTCGGGGATGCCCATTGCCTCGGCAAGCGCCGGCGCGAGGTTTCGGCGGCAGAAGCGCTGCCAGTCCTCCTTGCACGCGAGGTCGAGCTCGCATGCCTCGTCCCTGCGGACGCTGAGCACAACGGTAGCAATCGCGCCGTCAGCCTTTTCGAGCTCCTTGCGGGCCGTGCGGAGCTGGACGGCCCCGTTCTGGTCGAAGAGCGCGGTCGACCCGGGCCTCTCGGCGCAGTAGCCGATGAGTCCCATCCTCTCTGCGAGCTCGTAGCGCTTGAGGTCGTCGACGGTTGCGGATTTGTCGGCCCCCTCGCGCGTGGCGACGTACTCGACGTTGTTGGTGATGACGGCGGAACGCCCGCGCGACCCGGAGAGGTGCACACGGGCGTTCACGACGAGGCTGCTACGACTTGCCATCGGACAGACGCTCCCTTGCCTCCGAGAGCGTCATGCCGCGCTGCATGAGGCCGGCCTGCTTGTCGTAAGCGGCGTAGATGTCCGAGGCGCTCACGCCATCCAGGCCCTCGAACGTGCCCTTCTCGATCTCGACCGCCGCGATGGCCGCGACGATAGAGGCGCGGGTCGCGCGGTGCACGACGCGCGCGATGCGGTCCTCCTGCTCGGCGTTGCGTTCGTCGAGCATGTGGTCGAGCTGCTCGAGCAGCGGCTGCATGACGCCGCGCAGATAGGTTCCGAGCTCAGTGGAGTAGAGCGCCAGGCCGTCGGAGGCGAGTCCGGCGGCGATGAGCTCGCGGGCGGCTGCGCTGTCGCTAAGATCCTTGGAAACCCCGTAGGCGTGGAGGCGGCGATATGCCTTGTCAGGGAGCCGGAGGCTCATGACCTTCGACCCGTCTTTTCCGATGGCCATTTTAGAGTCCCTCGTTCGGGAGGGGCGCACCGACGGCGCGGAGGGCGGCGATGTTCTCGGGCGTGCGCTCGTAGGTCCTGGGCCAGAAGGTGATGGGTACCATGACGAGATCGTCGCGGGGGATTCCGTAGGCGAAGAGATAGGCCGCGATGGCATCGCTGTACTCTACGTCGTCGACGTTGAAAGTGTCGGTGAAGAAGATGCCTGTGGGGTCGTCGTTGCAGCCTTTGACGAAATAGACGCCGTTTCCGCCTTCCTTGAACGGGTTCAAGACCTTGCACTCCCGCTTCGCGTAGTAGGCGATTCCGGCGCGAACGACGCGCGTGAAACCCGGACGCTCGTTGGCCCGCGCTGCTCGCGTGAAGTTCAGGCCGGGATCGGATTCCAGCAGATGGGAGAGTACGGAGTCGACGGCGTCGCCCTTGTGCTCGGGGATTGTCCCGAGGAGGTCGGCGAGGCGCGATTTCATTTTCTCGATCAGTTTCATCGTGTGTTTCCTTTCTGCCGGTGCCGCACGGGTGCCGGCAACTCGCTTGAATGTCTTGGTTAGCGATGGTTCTAGCTGCGGAGAGACTGCGTGGTGCCGAAGGTGCCGAGGAGCGGCCAAGAGTTTTGGAATCCATGGCACCTTCGGCACCGTCTGCCGAGTCTTGCAGGTGAAGGGCGGTGGACAGGGTGCCGCTGCGACATGCTGCGGCACCCAATCGGCCCTAATCCGTTTCCCGGAACACCCAACAGCGTTGCTTGCCGTATGGAGGGCAGAGGCGCTTGTTGCCCGGAACCCATCCGGGGCACTGCGACGAGAGGATGCGGCTGACCATCTTGCAGTTGGCCTTGGTCTTCTCAAGGTGGAGGGCCTTGTCGAGGATTTCGAACGTGCACATGGGACGGTCGGTGTTGCCGGGAAGATATGCGAGGACCTTCTGAACACAGGGGTCCTCCTCGACAAAACGTCCGCGCTGTGCGGCTGCCTCGACCTCCATCTCGGGCGTGAGGACGGTCGAGAAACGGGGGTCGCCCGTCTTCATCCACGTGCGGGCCTCTGCCCATGCCTGCCGGATGGCGGTAGGAAAGCCCTCGTCGAAGACGGACTTCTCCGTGCGCTCGATGCCGCAGAGCACCGGGAGGAAGCGCCTTGCGCCGCTCGTCCGCTCGCGGATGAAGTCGGCTTCGTTCGTGGTGCCGACGAAGACTACGCGCCGGGGGAAAGCTTCCGTCCGTCGACAGTAGGCTCCCCGGAACTCATCTACCTGACGTGTGATCCCGGCCTTCACGCTCTCGACGGAGCGCTCGGACATGCCGTTGAGCTCGGGGATCTCGACAATCCACTTGCCCCGGTTCTGCTCGCCCGTGAGCTTGACGTCGCCGAGGTTGATCACGGAGTCGCTGAAATACTCGTCGCGCATGGCGAGGCCCCTCGCGAAGGAGGACTTGCCGATGCCTCCGGCACCGCACAGGATGGGCATGTAATCGGCCTTGCAGCCCGGGCTGTAGACGCGGGCGATGCCCTCGCAGAACAAGATGCGCTCGACCTCCGAGACGTATGCGTTCCTCTCCGCGCCAAGGTAGACATTGAGGAGTGTCCCTACGCGCGGGATGCCGTCCCAGGTGAGGGTATCGAGCATGGCAACGAGCGGGTCATAGGCGTTGTCCTCGCCGACGATGGTCAGCGCGAGCAGCATGAACTTCTCCTTCTGGAGAGAGATGATCTGCTGGAGGAGGGCGAAGAGCCGTGCGTCGTCGCTATCGCGCCACCGGCGTTCCTGCGAATCTGCATCCCAGGGCAGGGGCCCAGTCTTGAAGAGCTCGTTCGCGAGACGGTTGTAGCCGACGTTCAGGGGAAGAGACTTGAGCTCCTCGACGATCTCGTTGACCGTCGGCGGGGAGCGGCGCTCCGGGGACTGCGGCTCGGGGGCGTCGTCGTGCTTCTGCGTGCCCATCAGATCGCCTCACAAGAATGGTGACGGCGAGGGCCATTGATGGGGTGGTTCTTGGCGGAGGCATGTGCTTCGAGCCGGCGGAGGCGAAGCTCCGTGTCGATAAGGCGCTCGACCAGCTCTTCCTCCGACAAGGGGTGGTCGAGGCGGTAGTCGCGCAAGACGGCGCGGCGTCGGGCGGAATTCATCATGCTAAGATTCATCGACAGAGTCCTCCTTACGTGTGGGCTCATGTTTTTGGGCGACGGCCGAGCTTTGGCAGGGGAGGCCGTCGTCCAGACCCAGGTTTGCGATGAGGGCGTCTTCAAGCTCCACAGGGGAGCGCTCGGGCGCGAACGATCCGGCAAAGGCGGCGAGCGTCTCAAGCGACTCGACGAGCTCGTCGTCCATATCTCCTGCGCGCCGGATACGCCGGAGTTCCGCTACGACAGGTCCCATGCGCTCCTTAACCGCCTTGCGCATACGGGTGGTTGCGACCACAGTAAAAGTGCCTTCCAGCAGGCTTCTCGCGATGAAGTCCTGCTTCGACAGACCGCTCAAAGCGACGCGGAGGTCGAGCTGGTCCGCTTCTGCGGGCGACATGCGGAAGGCGATGGTCTTGCAGCGACGGCGTCCCTTGGCGTCCACAATCGGCCTAGACATCCGACATCACCTCGTCCAGCGCCTCCACGAGGTCGTGCTGGGTCGAGGGGAAAAGATGCGAGTACATCTCCGTGACCTCGGCGGTCTCGTGACCCATGCGGTCGGCGATTGCCGTGGGCGAGTAGCCGCTGTTGATGAGCGCACTGACGTGAGAGTGGCGGATGTCGTGGATGCGGATGCGCTTCACGCCCGAGAGCTCGCAACCCCTCTTCATCTCATGCGACAACGCGTGCTTCGTGACGGGGAAGAGCCGGTCGGTAGGGGCGATCTCGGGATGTGTCGACAGATAATCACGCAGCTCCTCACGAAGGAGGCTCGGCATGACGATGTCCCGCTTCGAGGCGCGCGTCTTGGGTGGACCGATAACGTCCTCGCCCTTGATGCGGGCGTAGGAATGACGGATACGGATAACGTTGAGATTGAAGTCGATGTCTTCCGGACGGAGGGCGAGGAGCTCGCCCTCGCGACAGCCCGAGAGATAGAGCGTGAGGAATGCAAGGTAGATGAGCGGCTTGTCCTCGATGGCCTGGGAGAAGCGCTTGAACTCGGCAGGGGTCCAGTAGAGCATCTCCTTCTCGGGGCGCTTGGAGCCGACCTTTCCCGCCGCCAACATGGGATTCTGGGGCAGGCGGTAGAATCGGACGGCGTGGTTGAAGATGGCTGAGAACTGGTTGCAGATGGTGTGGAGATAGCTCTGCGACAGGTTCTGCTCAAGGAGCCAATTCTCCCAACGCACCACGTCCGCAGCCTTGACGTCACAAAGGCGCATGGGGCCAAAAATGGGCAGGATGTACTTGTCGATAATGGCATCCTTGGTGAGCCTGGTGCCGACTCGCAGTCGAGGGTAGATGTCACGTGCGTACATGGTTTTGACGAAGGCCTCGACGGTGACCTCGACTCGCTCGTCGCAGGAGGCGAGGAAGTCGCGCTCCCAAGCCACAGCCTCCTTCTTGGAGGCGAACCCGCGCTTCGTCTTCTTATGACGCTCGCCCATAGAGTTGCGATACCAAGCCTCGACTGTCCAGGTCCCGCGTTTCTTGTCGCGGCTAACTGACATTAGTCATCGCCACCTTCTGCTTAGAAGGGGCGGAGAGAAGGCGTGCCTCGAAATACGAGCGCTGAACCTTCCCGGGGATGGTCATGATTCCCTGAGCTGCAAGCTCTGTATTCAAGGTCTTGATTAGCTTGAACGAATAGGACTTGCTCATGCCCGTGATCTCGGCAACCTCCTCCGCGCCGATAAGCTGACGTGTCATATGTAGTCTCCTTTCTAGGATGGGACACCTGTTGCCCCTTGTCTCGATTATGTACAAGAAAGGTATTAGCTACGACGAAAATTGGAATATTTCCAATCTGGCCATATCTCCTACATTTTTTGTACGCACTAGATTTCGCGTGTAGACTTAAGGGCAGCTATTCTTTGGAGGTGTATCTGAATGACTGCCGTCGACTACGTCGGTACAATCTCGGAGGCTCTGTCGTCGTTTGCGGCCGACAGGGAGTGGGAACAAACGAGCAAGCGCTGGGGGAGGCAGCAACTATCTCAGAAGCTGTTTTGCCTCCGCTCGGCGCGTAAATGGACCCGAAAGGTGGCTGCGCAGGCGGCGGGAATCCCGGAATCGGCCTTAAGGAATTACGAGCTGATGAAGTCGGCCCCGAAAGAGGAGCATCTTGAGGGGCTTGCGAACGCCTTTGGCATACGAGCCGAGGCGCTTCGCTACTACGATTTCAGTGATACGGACCTAATTGCTCAGGCTTTCTTTCAATTTGCTGCGACATACGGGTTCGAGCCCGTTGCAAATGAGCGCTATTCTGCGCTCAAGCCGACTTCATCTTTCATGAAGGCGTTCCTGAAGAAATGGGCTGCTCAGTATGCTCAGGTTGAGAGCGACTCCGACCGGGATGATTATGAAAGATGGAAGGACAACTTCGCGGCCGACTTTGACCCGTCCCAGTTTCCCTTGCGCTACGAGTACGATCCGCGAGAGTCCTGGATACTGATTACGCCCTGGCAGAATAGAATGCAGTCGAAGAAACTGCCCGAGCTAAGGGCGCGGTGCACTCCTGCGAAGACTCAGCCGGATTTGGCCCGAGAGACCGATCTCTCCCTTGCAACGCTACGTTCGTATGAACAAGGGGCTAGGGTGCCAAAATTCGCTGCACTCCAAAAACTGTCTGCTGCTTTTGGCGTGAAGAGAGGGGCGCTTGTATTTACCGATTTCGGTAGTCCTGTCCAAGCGGCCCACGCATTATTTCAGCTTTCGGCCTCATATGGGTTGATTCCGGTTCAGCTGGAAGACGGCCCAGTGCTTCTCGCGAGGGGACCTGTTTCCGACTCTTTTCTTTTTGAATGGGCAAAGAAGTACGAGACTCGTGTGAAGCGGGCCGATGAATACGACGAGTGGCTCGATCGGTTCAGCTATTTCGAACATGATAAGTCCGATGACTATGTCGATAAGTTTCGGCAGCATACGATACGTCAACCGAATGGTTCGCTGCTTATTGACGGTCATGTTTATAGCGATTTCTGTCCCTTCGACGAACGTTTCAAAAGGGGATATGCGCTTGCTTAGCAAGTTTCTGCCATTGGCGGGTCGGAACATATTGCTTTGGGGCAAGCTGTTGGGAAGGAAGAGGATATGAATAAAGAAACGAAATTGGGCGATGGAGTCGCCAATGAGCTAAAGGAAGAAATCAATCGCGAGCTGTCTTCGACGGCTAAGAGTTTCATTCGAATCCTGTTTGCATACCTTAACGATAAAGTTCAGGGTATCGATTTTGATGATCTTCTAGGAAAACTGAGCAAGAAAGACGAGGACGAGATTATGTCCCTCTGGTCTTCTCAACTCGTAGAAGAAGGCCTAGTGCCAAGTGGGTATGGCGGCTTGCCGAATGATTTACTTATTGAAAATTTGCATCAAACAGGCTATGTAGATGGTCTCTATAGCGGGTACGTTCTTGCAATGATCTCGCTGGTAGATAACAATGCGCCTCGCGAGCTGATTGCTTCTGTAAAAGACGATCTATTTCCTAAACCTATAGCATTGCGCTACAGAGATCGCCATGAGTTGGTTTCGCGCCTTGATGATGAAAATTATCGCTGGGTCAAATGTCTGACGAAGGATGATCCAGCTGATTAAAGATCTCGAATCAACCTTTTCGTTTTATACGTGAGGACCAAATGAGGACCAAATTCCGTCGAAGAAACGCCTGTTAGCTTGCATTGTAAAAAAGTGAGCTGCCTTTCTAGCTGCGGCGGTCGTTATCGAGTGGGAGTAGCCCGATAGGGTTCTGACCTGCATTTTTGAGTGCCACACTGTGCCGCTGAGTTTCGTTTCGTACGACAGTCGTGGCAAAGCCACCAGCGACGGCGGTGAGTAAAAACGATTTCCTAGCCTCTGTTCCCTCGTTGGAACGGAGGCTTTTTCTTTGCCTTTTTACTCTCTTTCACCTGCGATTTCGCGATTTACTCCCCGTGTTTCAAGATGGAAGCGTTTGGTTGCGAGGCGCGCCGGTGTGCGGGGCCTGAGTCGTCAGGCCCCGCACAGGGGGACCGCGATGGTGGCCACCGCGCCGCCCGAGGGGCTGTTGGCGAGCGAAACGGAGCCCCCGTGGGCGCTCGCGGCCTCGGAGGCGGCGTGGAGGCCGAGCCCGTAGTGGCGGCCTCCGTCGCGCGAGGAGCGGGAGGAGTCGTCTGTGAAGAGGCGCTCACAGCCGTGTTCGAGGGCGGCGGGAGAGAAGCCCGGTCCGTCGTCGGCCACCTCGATGACGAGGTGTCCGCCCGCGACGTCGCAGGAGACCGCCACGCGCGAGCGCGCGTGCTCGGCGGCGTTGACCACGAGGTTCGCAGCGGCTCGCGCCAGGGCGGTTCGGTCGAGCGGGGCCTCGGGCGCGCCCGCGACAGCGGGGCCCGTGGCCGCGTCGAGTGTCACGCCTCGCGCCCGGGCGATCTGGGCGGCCTCGGCGAGGACCTGCTCGCAGAGCTCGGCCGGCCGCATGGGGGCCCTCTCCGCCCCGTCGGACCCGCGCGAGGCATCGATGAGCAGGCGCACGTAGCCGTCGAGCCTTTCGACACTGCCGGCTATGTCGCGCGCGGCGGCCGCGAGGTCGGCGTCTTTCTCGTCTTCCAGCTCCTCCGCCACGAAGTCGGCGTTGGCGCGCAGCACGGTGAGCGGCGTCTTGAGGTCGTGGGCGAGCGACGCCACCTGCTCGCGTTGCCCCCGCTCCGCGGCCCAGCGGGCCTCGAGCGACTCGGCGAGGGAGGTCCGCATGGCGTCCATCGCGGCGAGGACGTCGTTCACCTGTCTCTTATACACATCTGACGCTGCCGACGATACTCCTTGTGTAG
>CABRIC010000070.1 GCA_902470905.1 uncultured Collinsella sp.
CTACACAAGGAGTATCGTCGGCAGCGTCAGATGTGTATAAGAGACAGGGGGTGGGTGTTATAGAACTCCAGGTGGCGCTTAAGAGCGGCAATCTGGTCATCCTTGCTGGTGTAGAGCTTCTTGATCGCAGGGATCATTGCGAAGCACCAGCCGCCGTTCTGCATACGCTCGTAGTTCCACGAGCCCTGAAGGAACTGATGACGGAAGCAAACCTTCTTGCGGTCAGCCTTGGTGAGCTGAATCTTGTTCTCTGCCATATGTATCACTCCCCTCCTACTCGTAATCGTTCAGAATATCGCCGAGCGGGTCACCGGAGCCACCGCCCATGCCGCCACCCTGCTTGGCCAGATCCTTAAGGCCAAGGTAGATGAGGGCAAGGGAGATGCCGATGAGGCCAAGGGCGATCAGCGTGAGCTGAGGGATGGCAGCAAGGACAAAGCCGAGGATGAAGAACGGCCAGGTCTCCTTGGTGGCCATCATGTTGATGACCATGGCGTAACCGACGGAAGCGACCATGCCGCCGCCGACAGCCATGCCGCCGGACAGCCAGTCGGGCATAGCGTTAAGCGCGTTGGTAACAGCCTCGGCCGGGATGATGCACAGAAGTACTGCCGGGATGGCGATACGAAGGCCCTGCATAAGGATGGCAATGTACTGCCAACGCTCGATGCCGGCGAAGTCGCCCTTCTCGGCGCAACCGTCCATGGCGTGAGCGATAGCGGTAGCCAGGGTACGGCAGATCATGGTCAGGAACAGACCAGCGACCGACAGCGGGACAGCGACGGCGATAGCGGCGGTAACGGCCTTCGACGGATCGGTAGCGCCGCCGTTGAGGGCGAGCACCATGATGATCGAAGAGGCGACCGAGGCCAGAGCGGCGTCAGGCGCGACGGCGGCGCCGACGTTAGCCCAGCCAAGGGCCATCATCTGGAGCGAACCGCCCAGGAGGATGCCCTCCTGAAGGTGACCGGTTACGAGACCGATAAGCGTGCATGCCACGAGCGGCTGATGGAACTGGAACTCATCCAGAATGCCTTCCATACCGGCAAGCAACGCGACAATCGCAACAAGCAGAATAGTGATTGCAGACATGTATCGGACCCTCCTTTACTATGCTTGAGCGGCCAGTTCGGCCTTAGCTTTCTTCAACATGGCGTCGAGATCCTCGGAGGAATCCGAAGGAACCTTGCGGACCTCGAACTTGACGCCCTTGGCCTTGAGAGCCTCGAGAGTCTTGACGTCGTCATCGCCCATAGCGACGGCGTTGGTGACGACGACCTTGCCCTTGGAGTGAGCCATGGAACCGATGTTGACTTCCTTGATGTCGACGCCGGCCTCGATGGCCTTGAGCAGATCCTGCGGGTTCTCAAAGAGCAGCATGGCCTTGGTGTCACCAAAGCGCGTGTCCTTGACGACCTCGGCCATCTTCTTGATGGGCACGACGTTGGCATGGACTCCCGGAGGGGCAGCCTGCTCGATCATGGTCTTGCGGAGCTCGTCGTGAGCAACGCCGTCGGAAACCACGATGATGCGGTTGGGGTTGATCTGCTTGGTCCACGTGGTGGCCACCTGACCATGCAGCAGACGGGTGTCGATACGGACGTGGGCAATCTTGATGTGCCCGTCGCCGATGACCGTTCCCGGAGGGATGGCGCCTGCAGGAGCAGCGGCGGCCGCAGCCGGCTTCTTCTCCTCGGGCTCCAGAGACTCGGGCTTGACGCGCACGCCAGCCTTAGCCTCAGTCACGAGATGTTTTGCGATCGCATGTGCAGTGTTCTTTGCGTCAAAGCGCTGCGAATATGCCTCGATGAGCATAGGCAGGTTGACACCGGTGACGATAGCCCAGGAATCGTGGCCCTCGATGAGCCCGCTGATCTGGTTGAACGGCGTGCCGCCCCACAGATCAACGAGGAAGAGCACCTGCTCCTGGTCTTCGAAGGAAGCGATTGCTTCCTCGACCTTGGCACGGAAGTCGTCGGGGCCCATGCTCGGCTCGAGCGAGACCACGGCAACAGACGGCTGATCGCCAAAGACCATCGAGCCCGTCTGCTTGATTCCAGCTGCCAAGTCCCCGTGGCTAGCAAGAACAATACTTACCATCACATAACCTCCTTTTTGTCTACGTATTTCCTACACGACATGAAAGGAGTATACCTGTTTGGATTGTGGAATTATAGCTAAATTCGCAAAAGGTTGGATTATTTGTTTAAACGTCTAAGTTTGTTACAAATTGATTACGTTACTGCTTTTTGACTCATTACACGACAAGGCGTCGCTCATCAAGCCATGCATTTTACAGATACAAGCAGGCTGTTCATTAATATCGATTTTAGGCAAGCGCGAATGCGCTTGTACTGCCGCTATTTTGTTTAAACAGACATGGCTTGACTATTTGCACGACTTATGCTCAACAAAACCACTCAAAATAGTTGCGGTGGAATAGTTCTTGTTTAAGAGCCAGAAGGCTGGATTTAGGAACTATTTCACCGCAACTTATAGGGAATCCTAGACGATGTGGAGGGGGTTGGCGGCGTCGACGGCGTCGGGGGCGTCGGAGAGGCCGTCAGGAGCGGCGTCTGCCGGATCCTCGTCGGGGGTCTCGATCTGCTTGATCATGACCTCTTGGCCCTGCAGCAGGTATGTCTCGCCGCTACCGCAATGGGGGCAGGTCTTGCCATGCTCGACCGTCGCGTAGTCGCGGCCGCATACCTCGCAATGCGTCACGGCCTCGACGGGCTCCACAATAAGCTCCGCGCCCTGCGCGATAGGCTTTTTATCTGCAGCCCAGCGCCAAGCGTCGAGCAGCAAGTCGGGAACGACGCCCGAGACCTCGCCCAACAGCAACGTCACGCTCGAAACGCGACTCACGCCATTGGCGCGCGCCACGTTCTCAACATCGCGAATGATGTGGTAAACGATCCCCAATTCATGCACTTTTTCTTCCGCCGTTCCCGTTATGGCTACTTACTTGCGACCAAATTTGATCTTGATGGCGCGCTTTAAAGCGTACTTACCCAGACTGGGGAGCTTTTGCTCGTATTTGACCATCGTGGAGCACTCGGGGCGGTCGCGATCCAGATGGATGGCGTCGAACGCGCACTTGGTGGTGCACAGGCCGCAGCCG
Organism: uncultured Collinsella sp.; assembly: GCA_902470905.1. Taxonomy (GTDB): domain Bacteria; phylum Actinomycetota; class Coriobacteriia; order Coriobacteriales; family Coriobacteriaceae; genus Collinsella. The sequence continues at coordinate 3,125 of CABRIC010000070.1, forward strand.
ATGCACTTGTTGGGGTCGACGATCGAGGCACCGCAACCCAAGCAGCGGGCGGTCTCGGCGCGCACCTGCTCTTCGGTAAAGGTCTCGACGTACTCGCTAAACGGCGCGGCCTTCTCGCGCTCGCGGTCCACGTGGGCAACCTCGCGGTTCGCGTTGTCGTAGCTCTCGATCACGACATCGTCGCGGTCGAGCGCGGTGTAGCGGCGCTGGTTGCGGCCGATGGTGAGCGTGGAGCCCGGCTGCACAAAGCGATGGATGGACACGGCGGCCTCGTGGCCGGCGGCGATGGCATCGATGGCAAAGCTCGGACCGGTGTAGACGTCGCCTCCCACAAAGATGTCGGGCTCAGCGGTCTGATAGGTCTGGGGATCGGCAAGGGCGCCCTGGCCGCGGCCAAGCTCCACCTTGGAGCCAGCCAGCAGGTCGCCCCACACAATGGACTGGCCAATCGACATGACGACGCGGTCGGCATCGACACGGCGCAGATCGTTCTCGTCGTACTCGGGCGCAAAACGGCCCTCGTCGTCAAAGACACGCGTGCAGCGCTTGAAGGTGATACCGCACACACGGCCGGTCTCGTCCAGATGGACCTCCTTGGGGCCCCAGCCGCAGCTGATGTGCGCGCCGTCCTCGATGGCCTCGCGACGCTCCTCCTCGCTCGCGGGCATCTGGGCCTCGCTCTCCAGGCAAAACATCTCAACGTGCTCGGAGCCCAGGCGGCAGGCGTTGCGGGCCACGTCGATGGCCACGTTGCCGCCGCCCACCACGATGGTGCGGCCGGGCAACGCGTCGATCTTGCCACTGTTGACCTCGCGCAAGAAGTCGACGGCTACGGTCACGTCCTCGGCATCCTCGCCCGGAATACCGGCAAGGCGGCCACCCTGGCAGCCAATAGCCACGTAGAAGGCCTTAAAGCCCTGCTCGCGCAGCTCGTCGAGCGTCACATCGCGACCGACCTCCACGCCATAGCGGAACTCGGCGCCCATCAGGCGAATGATCTCGACCTCGGCCTCGATAACGTCCTTCTCCAGCTTAAAGCTGGGAATACCGTAGGTGAGCATGCCGCCCGGACGCTCGTTCTTCTCGAATACGACGGGCTTGTAGCCCTTCTCGGCCAGGTAGAAAGCGCAGGACAGGCCGGCCGGACCGGCACCGATGATGGCGATCTTCTGGTCGAAGCCGCCGGCACGCGTCGGGGTCACCACAGGTGGGACATAGCGGGTCGAGGCGTCCAGATCGCGCTGGGCGATGAACTTCTTGACCTCGTCGATGGCCACGGCGGCGTCCACACGGCCGCGGGTGCAGGCATCCTCACAGCGGCGGTTGCACACGCGGCCGCAGATAGCGGGCAGCGGGTTCTCGCGCTTGATGAGCGCCAGCGCCTCGTCATAGCGACCCCGAGCCGCGAGCTTCAAATAGCCCTGAACGGCGACATGCGCGGGGCAGGCCATCTTGCAGGGAGCGGTGCCGGACTCATGCGTCTCTATGCGGTTGTCGTTGCGGTAGTTGGGCAACCACTTGGTGTGGTCCCACTTGGTGGCATCGGGCAGCTCCTGGCGCGGATACTCGGGCACCTGTCCGCCGGCCTTTTTGCTGCAGAGCTTCTGGCCCAGCTTAGCGGCACCGGCCGGGCACACCTCAACGCAGCGACCGCAGGCCACGCACTTGTCCTTTTCGACCTTGGCGACATAGGCCGAGCGCGACAGGTTGGGCGTGTTGAACAGCTGCGAGGTGCGCAGGGCATAGCACACGTTGACGTTGCAGTTGCAGATGGCGAAGATCTTGTTCTCGCCGTCGATGTTGGTGATCTGGTGCACAAAGCCGTTGTCCTCGGCCTGGCGCAGGATGTCGTAGACCTCGTCGCGGGTCACGTAATGGCCACGATCGGTCTCGACCACGTAGTCGGCCATATCGCCCACGGCGATGCACCAATCGGCCGGGTCGTCGGCACAGCCCTCACCCATCACGCGACGGCTCGCGCGGCAGCTGCAGGTGCTGGCGGCATACTTACCCTCGTATTTGTCGAGCCAATGCTCGATATGCTCAATCGGCACCGAGGTGCTCGCGGCGTCAATGGCCTTCTCGACCGGAATGACGTGCATGCCGATACCGGCGCCTCCGGGCGGCACCATCGGCGTGGCCTTGGACAGCGGTCCCTTGGACGCCTGCTCAAAGAACTTGGCGTAGACCGGATGCTCCTCGAGCTGGCCCACGCGCATGTTGAGGAACTCGGCGGAACCCGGCACCAGCATGGGCAGGACCCACTGCTTGGCGCGCTCGGGATTTTCCCAGTTGTACTCGAGCAGACCCGTGTAGCTCATGTCGTCGAGCATCTTCTCGATATCGGCCTCGGACATGCCGGTGAGCTTGACCATCTCGGGCAGCGTGTAGGGACGGCGCATCTTCATCTTGCAGAGCACTTCGGCCTGCTCGTCGGTTGCGGCCTCGGCAAACGACCAGTACTCGTAGCCCAGCAGCTCGTCGCGGTGCAACAGACGGTTGGTGCAGTGCTCGCACAGTTTGACGATGGCCTCACGCGGATGCTCCGGCAGCGGCGGTACGAACTCCGAGCCGATGTCGGGCTCGGTGTAGCTAATTCCCGGTCCGTTGAGAATCATGGTTGTCCCTTCTCTTGCCACAGCCCAGCGAGACCGCGGCACCCCTCTTTTTTGCAGGCCGGGCATGCCCCCATGCCGTTCACCCGCCATTGTTGACATTGTGTCAAAAATAGTATTGACGAACCGTCAACAATATTCAAGACTGTTAGGCGAACGGTCAGGCAAAAGAGGATGAAAGGCGGCAAAACATGGGCAACAACGCAGCAGATACCTCTGTGGTCGATGCCGCCCCCGTATCCGATAGCGCGGCAAAGCGCTTGACGGGCGACGAACGCCGTCGCGAGATCCTCGCCGCCGTGCGCACCGTAAGCTCCGAGCTGGGCGTGTCCCACCTATCGGTATCGGCCGTAACCAAGCGAGCCGGCTGCACGCGCTCGCTGTTCTACCACTACTTCGCCGACATGGACGCCGCCGTCACCGCCGTCATGGACGAGGCAATCGACGGTTTTATCTCCGAGCTCGAGCAGTGGAATGCCAACCGCACCGTCGGCGATATCGAGGGCGCGCTCGACACCGTCGCCCCGCTCTTTAAGCGCCTGGTCGCCAGCGGCCACGAGCTGCCGAGTACGCTCACCTCAAGCAGCGGCGCGCTCTACGGCGGCTTTTTGCACAACGTGGTCCAGCGCGTGGCGCAGTATATCTGCGACACCACCGTGGTGGATTTTGTCGCCCATCATGAGCTACGCATCGACCATGTCTACGAGACGTTCTACACCCTCATCATGGGTCTTTTGATGTATATCCGCACGCACCCCGATGTGCCCGACGAGACGGTCAAAGAAATCATCGCCTCGACGCTCCACATCGAGGGCTATACCGCCAAGTATCCGGAGCGCAAGCCCCAGAACTGACGACATTTGGCCAAACTGCCCGCGATCGGAAGAGGGGCCGCGGGCGTGTGAAAGGAGAGCAGCATGCTGTTCGATGTTTGGGGTAGCGATACCCTTATCCACTGGGCCGGCTGGGCCATGGTCTTTATTGGCCTGATCGTGCTCAACGAGGTCGGCCGCCGCACCAAGCTGGGCGCGGCCATCATCTTTGGCGTGGCTCCGCTGGCCATGACCATCTACTGCGTCGCCATCGCCATCGGCGTCTCGCAGGGCGCCGAGTGGGCGCTCACCAACCCCACCCATGTGTACCAGAACAGCTGGTTCCACTACGCGAAGGTGTACGCGGCGCTGGCCGGTTGCTGGGGCTTCATTGCCATTAAGTACCAGTGGGGCAAGATCGGCAAGGCGCATTGGTTCCGCGCGTGGCCGTTTGTGATCGTCGCCATCAACATCATGATCGCCGTCGTGTCCGACTTCGAGAGCGCCTATCACTTCTTTGTCCTGGGCCAGTCCACCTGGGTCACTTCCGAGGGTGCCACACAGCTTGCCGGCTGGAACAACGTGTTCAACGGCATCGCCGGTCTCATCAACATCTTCTGCATGACCGGTTGGTGGAGCGTCTACGCCTCCGAGGACAAGACCGACATGCTGTGGCCCGACATGACCTGGGTCTACATCATCGCCTACGATATCTGGAACTTCTGCTACACCTACAACTGCCTGCCCACCCACTCCTGGTTCTGCGGCTTTGCACTGCTGCTGGCGCCCACCGTCGCCGCCTTTATCTGGAACAAGGGCGGCTGGATCCAGAACCGCGCCTTTACGCTGGCCATTTGGTGCATGTTTGCCCAGGTGTTCCCCTACTTCCAGGAGGAGTCCATCTTTGTGACCCACTCCACGCTCGACCCCGGCGCCGCTACCGCGGTCTCGGTCGCCGCGCTGGTCGCCAACGTCGCCGCGATCATCTACATCGCCTACCGTGCCAAGAAGCTCGGCCGCAATCCCTACAAGCAGGATGTCTTTGAGGGCACCAGCGATTGGGAGAAGGCCACCGCTCGCCGCGCCAAGGTTGATTACGCGCACGCCGAGTAACGCGCTGGTCGCTGTTGGCACTTGGACATAGGCCCGCCCGCCAGGCTTTTCAATCCAATGTCTCGCAGAGCCCCCGGAAAGCGTTTCGCTCGCTTTCCGGGGGCTTTTTTCATCCCGCTTGCATTCAAAAACACGCGCATATATAAAATCGGATTTCAAATCCTGCGGCGGCCCTATAGGGTCCCGTTTTTGGGTACAGTGTTGTCCCGATATTGAGCTTGGGGGATATATGAAAGATGAAACGATGGGCCAAGAGGATGCGGCCCAAGATGCAGAAGCGTGTGCCGAGGCCCTGGAGAGCCTAGACCGGATTGCGCTAGACGAGCTCTCGTTTAGCGATTCGGCCGTCGACGCACAGGACGAGGCGCACGAAGACACCGAGGACGAAGTCAGCGACGCCAAAGACGCTCCTGACCTGTCTCTTATACACATCTGACGCTGCCGACGATACTCCTTGTGTA
>CABRIC010000071.1 GCA_902470905.1 uncultured Collinsella sp.
TGGTGTCGAGCGGCATTTCGGTACCCGTCGGCATGAAGAATCCCACTGCCGGCTCTACCACCGTTATGCTCAACTCAATTTACGCCGCCCAGGCGCACCAGAGCTTCATCTTCCGCAACTGGGAGGTCGAGTGCGACGGCAACCCGCTCGCACACGCCGTTATGCGTGGCTACATCGGTCTCGATGGGCGCACCTACCCCAACTACCACTACGAACACCTGGAACGCCTGGCCGAACGCTATACCGAGCATGCCGGCTATGCCAATCCGGCAGCGGTCATCGACTGCAACCACGACAACTCGGGCAAGCGTCCGCTGGAGCAGTATCGCATTTGCAAGGAGGTGCTCGACAGCTGCCGCCGCAACGAGTCCATCTCCAAGCTGGTCAAGGGCTTTATGATCGAGTCCTACCTAGAAGACGGCAACCAGCCGGTCGACGGCGGCGTCTTTGGCAAGTCGATCACCGACCCGTGCCTGGGCTGGGAAAAGACCGACTACCTCATCCGCGAGATCGCGGAACGTATTTAGTTACGCGGTTTTACCAAACCGCGTAACTGCTCGACGCTGCAAACCCGCCAGAACGGCAATCTGCCTTTCAGCTTCGACGGCATGACCAAAAGGTCAATGCCGCCTCGCTTCAAGGCACCTTGCTCGCTCTGGCGGGTTTTCGCTGACGTTTTTCGACCTGCATCGTTGCCAGAGCTGGCACTTGGAGACGCTCCTTTTGGGTAATCGTTGGGGACGTTCTTGTTTGACTAGTCGTTTAAGAACGTCCCCAACGACTACCCCTCGCGTATCGTATGCGCGCCGGGCTTCGGGGGCCAGGCGCACTCTGTTAAACATGCCCTCGGGTCGCACGTTTCCCCTCGAATCGATCATACAAGCCCCCAATCTGTTCGGTTTCCCCAGGTTGTGAGCCCGCACACCCAAGCCGCACCGCCCGCCGTTCAGTTGAAACCACCTGCCAAAAAGGAACAGGTTTATTTTGGCAGGTTTTATCTGGGCAAACGTCCAAACCGACGTAAGGGAGTTGCCTTCCCTCGTGGCGGTCTTCTAGCAGAAAAACCAAGTGAGTAGGCTTTTTGCAGGAGGGCAAGCACGCCCCAAAACGCCACAGTTCTGACCTGCAGTTTTATAGATCATTTGTCGCGATGTGCTCGGCAGGTTCAAAAAAGTCTACTCACTTGTATCTGAGACGCGCCAGATTGGCAAAAACCGCCGCGAAAGGGCCCCTGGTCCCTTCGCGGCGGTCATACGCCTCTGATTTTGCGACGGTTTTGTCCGCTTGTTACTCGCTGTAGCGGGTGGCGATGGCGGCTTGTACCATGCCGGTGCTCATGAGGTAGGTCACCAGGAAGTAGCCGCCGTAGGCCGCCAGGAAGATTGCACAGGTGAGGCCCACGGTGCCGCCGATGCTCATATTTCCGAAAATGCTCACCAGCTCGATGATCACCTTAAGTGCCACAAAGGAGTGCGCCAGGCCCACTGCCAGCGGGAACAGGAAGAATACCGCTTGCTGCGCCATCACCGAATGGCGAATCTGGCGGTCGTCGCAGCCGATCTGTGCCAGTACACGATAACTGCGGCTGCCGTCGGCCACATTGGAGAGTTGCTGGATCGACAGAATCGCCGCGCATGCAACGACCAATACAAAACCGATGTAGATGGCTAGGTAGCTAATAAGACCGTTCATTTGCGCTGCCTGCGTGTACATCTCGGAGCGTGTGATGAAGGTTCCCCACGACCCCGGCTCCTTGCCGTCAACGAGCAGATTGTCGAGCACAGTGTATTTAATGCTCTCGTCTGCCTCGGTCGTATCCATCCCCTGTTTGTAGTTAACGAGCAGGCTACTGGAATACGGCTGCAGATTAAGTTGGGACAACAGCTCGTCGGCAACGACGACGGTACCCCCATTACTGCCCATCGCCGAGTTGGCGATGGCCGCCGTATCTTCGTCCGACTTATCGGTTGCGGGCTTGAGCGTATGCCCGCCCAAGGTAAGGGTATGGCCGCCAGCCATATACTTGGTGTACAGGTCGACCAGCTCGCCGCCCATATCACACGTGAGCAAATACTGGTCGTGACCGATGTGCACCGGCTCCTTGCCCATCATCTGGCGCAGTTTGTTGTACTGACTTGCCGGCGTCACAGACAGGCCTGTCATGTCGGCGCTGCTGCCCTCGAACGCCTTGGGGAGCTTTTCGCCCATGGTCTTGCACATCTCACTTGGAGTCACCGATGGATCCGAGCCGCCAAGCGGGTAGCTCAGATACGAATCGATCTGTACATGCTCGCCGGCAACATCGGCGATATTGACCTTCTTGCCGGTCTCGTCGTTGTTTTCCGCCGACTTGCCTTTAATACCGTCTGCAACGTTATCGGGGTCGACACGATCGCCGTGCCATGCGGAGTACAAATCGACCGTACTATCGGCCAGCACCATGCGATCGGCCTCAGACGGATTGACATACTCTTTGTAGTAGTCGAGCGTATCGGGCGCGTAATAGATATACGTCTGCGACATGTCGGCCGGATTATAGCGCTCCAGGTTTTCGTTCATCACGTTGGCGATCGACATACCGCAAGTCACCGAGGTAATGGCGAGGAACAGAATCATCGCGATGACGCCCATCGAAAAGCACACCGTATTGACCTTGGCCGAAAGCTGACGCACGGTAAACATATTGAGGCCGCGCCAATACACGCCGCGCAGACTCTGCAGCAGCTTGATGAGCATGCCCGAGAGCCCCCAGAACAGGGCAAAGGTGCCCACGGTAACCATAGCGGTCGTAATACCAAACTGGTTCATGGCCTCTTGCAGCTTGCTGTCCGTCGCGGTTAGCGGGAACCCATCACGTAGCAGACGGTAATAGGCCACGCCCACAAGCACCACGCCCACGGCAAAGATGGCAATCGCGATCCAGGGGTTGCGCGTCTTGATGCTCTCGTTGCGACGCTCGGCACCCATAAGCTCGATGAGTTTGGTACGACGCACGGCGCGAAGGTTCAGCAGTAGCGTGAGCACAAACATTACGAGCATGCAGGCAAGGGTCAGATTGAACGCATGCACCGAGAAAAAGAAGTGGAAATTGGCGATCTGTGTCTTAAAGAGCGAGGCCGTAAAGAACGTCATGAGCTGGGAGAGTCCCATACCCAACACAATGCCGGCGACAAAGGCCACGACCGAGACGATCACGGTCTCGAGCGCCATGATCGTGGCGACGCGCCCGCGCCCCATGCCGAGCACCTGGTACAGGCCAAACTCCTTCTTGCGGCGTTTCATGATGAAGTTATTGGCATACACCATCAAAAAGGCCATGACACCGGCCAAAAAGTACGTCAGGTTGCCGAGCATGCTGCCCATAACCTGCGCCAAGCCCTCTTCATCGATGCCGGCGATGTCGACCTGCATCGAGATGGTGTTAAAGGCATAGAAGACCGTGACGCCCAGGGTGAGCGTCAAAAGGTAGACGAGGTAGTCGCGGCCGGCGCGGCGGACGTTGCCCCAAGCGAGTTTACAGAGCATCGGAGCCCTCACCGCCCATCATGGCAACGACCTCCATAATGCGGTCGAAGAACTCTCGGCGGTCGGTGTCGCCGCGGCGCAGCTCGGTGAAGATCTTGCCGTCGCGGATAAACAGCACACGGCTCGTGTAGCTGGCGGCAAAGCTGTCGTGCGTGACCATGAGCACGGTGGCGCGCAGGCGGCGGTTGAGGGCCTCTAGGCTCTCGAGCAACAGGCGGGCGCTTTTGGAGTCGAGGGCGCCGGTAGGCTCGTCGGCCATGATCATGGTGGGGTCGGTGACGAGCGCGCGAGCCGCGGCAACGCGCTGCTGCTGACCGCCGGACATCTGGTAGGGATACTTGTCGAGCACCTGACTGATGGACAGGCGCGCTGCCACATCCTGCACGCGGGTCGAGATCTCTGCTGAGTTTGTACGGGCGATGGTGAGCGGCAGGGCGATGTTCTCGCGTGCCGTGAGCGTATCGAGCAGGTTGGAGTCCTGGAAGATAAAGCCGAGCTCCTCGCGGCGGAACTGCGAAAGCTTAGCCTGCTTCATGCGTGTTACGTCCTGCCCGTTGATGCGGATCGTGCCGCTCGTGGCGCTATCGATGGTCGAGACGCAGTTGAGCAACGTCGACTTGCCCGAGCCCGAGGCGCCCATGATGCCCACAAATTCGCCGCGGTTGACGGTAAAGCTGACGTCGTTGAGCGCGCTGGTCACGTTGCCCAGCGCTCCATATACCTTTTCGAGATGCGCGACCTCCAGTACCGGGGTCGCCATGTGCGTGGTTTGCATACCGAGTCCTTTCTTGCGATTAGTCTACGGCATCTATAGTCGCAAGAAGACGAGTCGGCTACCATCGATATGGCTTACGCTTGCCTTACCGTTGTGTAAGGTACGGATAGCTGCCCTGCCACGTGTTGATGTTGAGAGAGGACTCCTGTTGAAGACTGTTCATGTTGCCGCTGGGATCATTCGCAAGGAAGGATCCGATGAGTTACTTGCCGTGCAGCGCGGCTATGGCAACATGCAGGGACTTTGGGAGTTCCCCGGTGGCAAGCTCATGCGCGGCGAGACACCCGAAGACGCCGTGCGACGCGAGCTTATGGAAGAGCTGCAGGTAAAAGTCACCAACCTGCGCGATTTTTACACCGTTGAGTACGACTACCCCGATTTTCATCTCTCAATGGAGTGCTACTACTGCTCGCTGGCCAAAGAGTCCGGCAAGCCCCAGAAGCATGACCGCCAGCTTGATATCCGCTGGATTCCACGCGCCTCGCTTGCCACGGTTGATTGGATGCCCGCCGACAAAGGGCTTATCGATGCTCTGATTGAGTTGAGGGAAGATCGGCTTGAGGCCAACGGCACTGCCAACGACGCCGAGGCCACCACCACCGACGAGCCCGCCACCAAGCCCAAGCGCGCATCTAAGCGCCGCAGCAAAAAGCGTCCCAAGCCCGGTCTGCTCGACGGCATCGATACCTCGGACCTTTCCGCCGACGAGCGTGAACTGGTGCGCCGTCGCGCCGCTATAAAAAAGTCCATGAAGGGCAACAAGCGTGCGAACACCAAACCCGAGCTGCTCGTTCGCCAGCGCCTACGGGCCGCGGGCCTTACGGGCTATCGTTTGGAATGGAAGGTACCAGGCAAGCCCGACATCGCCTTTCCCGGACGCAAGATCGCCATCTTCGTCAACGGTTGCTTTTGGCATCGCTGCCCCAAGTGCAACCCTAGCCAGCCCAAGCGCAACGTTGAGTTTTGGGAGGCAAAGTTCCGTCGCAACGTCGAGCGCGACCGCGCTGCCGTGGCAGCACTCACTCAAATGGGCTGGACGCCCATAACCATCTGGGAATGCGAGCTCAAAAAAGACCGTATCGACGCCACGATGGAAAAGGTCATCGAGCAGGTGCGCGCCGCAGAGCCGCAGCGCTAACAGCGAGCCGTCCACACGCCCCACACAGGCGAGCCACATCCGCGTCACAAACCTTAGAAAGGCCTTAAGCTCAAAACCTTTCAAGAGTGTTACTCGATACCTCTGACCTGCGGTTTCATTGTTACATCAAACCTGATTAAGCCTTTCTTTAGTGCTTCTTTGCAGCAGTCGCGGCATAATACTGCCAACGCACGGGACCTAGCAGCACACCCCGTGCGCAACCTTTTGGTGGACATCGAGGAGGCCGCATAAGCATGCATTCTTCCAATGACGCAGCACAGCAGCCATCCCTAAATCATGCAAACCTTTTCTCCTTCCCCCCGACACAGAGAAACGGCCTCCTCGACTCCCCAACCCCAAAACCCAAACGCTCAACCGATCAGAATCTTAACTTGCGAGCATCGTTCGAAAAGCTCCAAGCATCCCTAAACAAGTCATTCCCCAACCAAGCCCGGGCATACTAACCCCTCATCAACAAAGTAGCCCTAACGCGCCATTATTTCCGCCCAACGCCACAAGGGCGATCGAGCAGGACGGCTTGGGCGGGTCCCCGTACTTAGTTTCCAAAATCATTCCGCAGCGCGAAGGCTTCTTATTATTTTCAGACCTAACGCCACAAGGGCGACGACCTCGAGTAGGTCAACCTGGGAGGGACGAGGGCTTAGTTCCCCAATCTTTCCGCAGGGGGCAAAAAGCCTCGCCGCACGAAGTGCGCAGCGAGGCTTTTTGCATGCCCGAGGACGATTGGGGAACTAAGCCCTCGTCCCTCCCAGGGATATATAGCGAGTCGGAGTACCCTTGCTGTTACTCTGCTTTGCCCACAGAGTTGAGGTTGGTCATGCGGATCTTAACCAGCTCGGTGATCTCACGCATGCCCTCCTTGGCCGGCTTCTTGGGATCGAAGCAGGCAGGGTTCTCGGCCATGTAGGCCATGAAGCCCTTGGTGTAGGCCTGACGCAGCTCGGTGGCGTAGTTGACCTTGCAGATGCCGTTCTTCACAGCCTCGGCAACCTGCTCATCGGGCACACCGGAGGTGCCATGCAGAACCAGCGGCACGTCGACGGCGTCGCGGATGGCCTTGACCACGGACTGCTCGATGTGCGGATCGCTCGTGTACACACCGTGGCTGGTGCCAACACCAATAGCGAGGGAAGTGCAGCCGGTACGCTCGACGAACTCCTTGGCCTCAGCAGGATCGGTGTAGGGGCTCTCGCCCTCAACCGCGGGACCGTCGTCCTCCTTGCCGCCAACCTTACCAAGCTCAGCCTCGACGGGCACGCCCATGGCGCGGCCAGCGTCGGCGACGGACTTGGTCAGAGCGATGTTGTCCTCGAAGGACTCGTGCGAGCCGTCGATCATGACAGAGGTGTAGCCCGTGCGGAAAGCCTGCATGCAGCGGTCATAGCCATCGCCGTGATCGAGGTGCAGAGCGACGGGCACGGAAGCGCGCTCGGCGGCAGCCTTGACCATGCCGTAGAAGTAGTCCAGACCAGCGGTCTTGATGGTGCCCGGGGTGGTCTGCATGATGACGGGGGACTTGGTCTCCTCGGCAGCGGCCAGAACGGCCATAACAAACTCGAGGTTCTCGACGTTGAACGCGCCGACGGCGTAGTGGCCGGCCTGAGCGTCCTTGAGCATCTTTTCGGTGGTAACAAGTGCCATGAGCGTTTGCTCCTCTCCCTCGCCCGCATCTGGACATCGGGCGTAGTTGTTCACAAGGCGTTTTACCTTGCGTTTTACTGCGCTCATTGTATGAAATTCAGCGGCTTTACACGCGCGAGATATTGAGCCCATGCAGGTCAATACAGTCGTTTTTGAAAAGTAAACGGAAGGAAT
>CABRIC010000072.1 GCA_902470905.1 uncultured Collinsella sp.
CATCGTGCGCGAGAACACCGAGGACCTCTACGCCGGCATCGAGTTCGATGAGGGCGCTGCCGAGGTCGAGGAGCTCTCGCAGCTCGTTGAGCGTTCGGGCCAGAAGACCTTCGCCGTGGATTCCGCGATCTCGATCAAGCCGATCTCTATCGCCAAGAGCCGCCGTATTGTGGAGTATGCCTTTGAGTATGCCCGCCGCTGCGGCCGCAAAAAGGTGACGGCCGTGCACAAGGCCAACATCATGAAGGCGACCGACGGCCTGTTCCTGCGCGTTGCGCGCGAGGTGGCCGCCAACTATCCCGATATCGAGTTCAACGACAAGATTGTCGACGCCACCTGCATGGGCCTGGTCCAGAACCCCAACGACTTCGATGTCCTGGTGCTTCCTAACCTGTACGGCGACATCGTCAGCGACCTGTGCGCCGGGCTAGTGGGCGGCTTAGGCATGGCCCCCGGCTCCAACATCGGTGCCGACTGCGCCATCTTCGAGGCTACGCACGGCTCCGCGCCCGATATCGCGGGCCAGGATATCGCCAACCCCACAGCCGAGATCCTCTCTGCTGCGATGATGCTCGATCACCTGGGCGTGAACGACGCTGCCAATCGCATTCGCGCCGCCGTCTCTGCCACGCTCGACGAGGGCGAGCAGGTTACCGGTGACGTGCGTCGTGCCCAGACTGGCTCCGTCGAGGGTGCGGTGGGTACGCAGGCCTTCGCCGATGCCGTTATCGCGCACCTGGCCTAAGGTATGCACGCTGCAAACGCCTAAATAGTACTTAAGTGTTTGCGTATAACCTAAGAATCAATACGCCCGGCGCTCTGCCGGGCGTATTCTATTGGGGACTATGTTTCCTAACAAGGAGTAACTGATATGGGTCTGATTCAAAAGAAGGACGAGAAGGACGAGATCGACGGCATCCAGATCATCGAGCGCGGCGAAGGCCCCGACGGTGATGAGGACGAAAAGATCGACCTGGTCGCCGGCACGTCTGCCGAACATATTGCCGCCGGCACGTCCGCCGAGGAGGAGGACGCTCGCCTGGAGGCAAAGATCGCCGCGGATGCAGCTGACGAGAACCTCATGCCCGAGGAACAGGACGTGGACGACGACTCCGACGTGGACGACCACGCTTGCAAGCACAAGAAGACGATGATTGCCGCCTTTGTGGTCGCCGTCGTGATTGCTGCCGTGGTCGGCTTCTTTATCGGCAACGGTGGTTTTGGCGGCAAGGGCGTCGGCTCGGCGACCCTGTCCGAGGACCAGCTCGATTCGACCGTGGCAAGCTATAGCTACAACGGCAAGAAGAGCGACATCACCGCGCGCGAGGCCATCGAGAGCCAGTACAGCCTCGACACCGTCAAGGACAACGACGGCAACTACACCGCTCCGTCTGCCGACGTTATCCTGTCCTACGTGCGCAACCAGATTTTGCTGGACGCTGCCGAGGACGAGGGCATTACCGTCTCTTCCAAGGAAATGAAGAAGTACGCCGAGGATTCCATCGGCACCTCCGACTACAAGACCATGGCCACGCAGTACGGCGTGTCCAAGGACCAGGCCAAGCAGATCGTCCGTCAGTCCGCGACGCTGCAGAAGCTCTATAAGAAGAAGGTCGGCGACGGCTCCGCAAGCATGCCGACCGCCCCGACCGAGCCTGCTGACGGCAACGAGGAGACCGCGAGCAAGGACTACGCCGACTACATCATCAACCTTGCCGGCGACGAGTGGGATAGCTCAAAGGGCACCTGGAAGGACGCCGATAGCACCTACGCCAAGGCCTTTGCCGATGATGCCTTTACGGCCGATAGCGCTACCTATAAGCAGGCCATGACCGCCTACTACACTGCTTATCAGCAGTACTCCTCGCAGGCTTCGAGCGCCAGCTCCAAGTGGACCGAGTATGCTAACGGCCTCTACGCCAAGGCCAACATCAGCATCTACGGTCTGTTTGCGTAAGGGCTGCCCGAGCCACCGAGTGCGTAGCCAAAAATCTGATATGCCCGCTAGAACGGACATCGTTCTAGCGGGCTTTTTGCACTGTGGGGAGGGCGATGAGAGGGGGTGGTTGTATGCAAATTTTGAGACACTTTATTCATATAAAGTGAAAACGATTTCGGCTAAACTGGTAGTAACAATGTGGTACCACTGTTCATCTGGTAGTAACCAATTTTGAGACGAAATCGAATGGAAATTGCTAAGAATTAGTTTGGTAATGAAAGAAACGCACCATGTCTACCTGCGTAAATTACCGTTTACGGGCCAAAAATAACCGTTTGGCAACGATATAGTAATTTGAACGAAATGTGGTGGACGTTTGAATTGAGTGTGTGCTACCGTACATACCAGCAACCCCAAATAGAGACTGGGTTGTCTAAGTTTGCGCATCAATGCCGGCAAGCGGAGAAGCCGGTATGCACAAGGCGCGGACATGGAACTCGTTGGTGAACAACGAAAGAAAGGTTGGAGGAGATACCATATGATGAAGTACCTCCAGAAGCTCGGCAAAGCGCTGATGCTTCCCGTCGCGGCGCTTCCCGTCGCAGGTATTCTTATGGGCGTGGGCTACCTGCTCGCTCCCGCAGTCATGGGTGCTGCCGGTGACACTACCGGTTTTGCCTATACCGCCGGTTTCCTGCTCATCAAGGCAGGCGGCGCTCTTATCGATAACATGGCCTGGCTGTTCGCAGTCGGCGCCGCTGTCGGCCTTGCCGACGATCACGATGGCACCGCTGGCCTCGCTGGCCTCGTCGCCTTCCTGATGATCCAGCAGCTCCTGAACCCCGCTGTTGTTGGCACCATTCGTGGTATGGACGCCGATGCTCAGACCGCTTGGCTTGCCACGACCGAGGGCATCGCGTTCTCCAAGATCGCTGGTAACTCCTTCATCGGCATCCTGTCCGCCATCATCGGTGGCACTTGCTACAACAAGTTCAAGGACACCCGTCTTCCCGACTGGCTGGCCTTCTTCTCCGGCAAGCGTTGCGTCGCCATCATGACCGCCGTCATCTGCATCGTCGTCTCCGTCGTCCTGCTCTTTGCTTGGCCGCTCATCTTCGGTGCTCTTGTTGCTCTTGGTGAGGGTATCGCCGCCATGAGTGGTATCGGCGCTGGCATCTACGCCTTCCTCAACCGCCTGCTCATCCCGACCGGTCTGCACCACGCTCTGAACAACGTGTTCTGGTTCGACACCATCGGCCTGGGCGACCTGACCCACTTCTGGGCTGGCGAGACCTCTGCTGACGTCAAGTGGAGCCTCGGTATGTACATGTCCGGCTTCTTCCCCTGCATGATGTTCGGTATCCCGGGCGCTGCCCTGGCTATGGTTCAGACCGCTAAGAACAAGAAGGCTGCTATCGGCCTGGTTGTCTCCGCTGCTATCTGCGCCTTCGTCTGCGGCGTCACCGAGCCCTTCGAGTTCGGCTTCATGTTCCTGTGCTTCCCGCTCTACGTCGTGTACGCTGTCCTGTACGGCATCTTCACCATCGTCACCTACTATGTTGGTTTCCGTGCTGGCTTCTGCTTCTCCGCTGGTGCTACCGACCTCCTGTTCTCCTCTAGCCTCCCGGCTGCCGCCAACACCTGGATGATCATCCCGCTGGGCATCGCTGCCTTCCTGGTCTTCTACCTCGTGTTCCGCTTCGCCATCACCAAGTTCAACCTCATGACCCCTGGTCGCGAGGATGAGGATGTCGAGGAGACCTCCGCTTCCGCCGCTGCTGGCGACGACAAGTTCGCCGCTCTGGCCGCCGCTGTTCTCGCTGCCGTCGGTGGCAAGGAAAACGTCAAGACCGTTGACTGCTGCGCTACTCGTCTGCGCTTCGAGCTCGGCGATTCCGCTCTGGTCGACGAGGCTGCCTGCAAGAAGGCCGGCGCTCTGGGTGTCATGAAGATGGACAAGGGTGCTACCCAGGTCATCATCGGCACGCAGGTCCAGGCTGTTGCCGAGGAGCTCAAGAAGCTTCTCTAAGCCTTAAAGACGTATCTGTCTTGCAAAGGGTCGTCCCGTTCCGCGGGGGCGGCCCTTTTTGCTACCTCGATACCTGATGTAGCGTTGTAATTGGTATTACAGTGCGCAGGCTATCAACCGGCAAACAATATTGAAATATGCTGGTTGACCTGCTGTTATTCCAATAAAACTGCTATAGTACGTGGTGTCTGGTTACAACCAATTTCGAGTCATTTATCCGGCAGGTATCATTATGGCAATGGGAGCGCGCAAACAACCTTTGTACGATCAGCTCGTCGATTTGCTGACCGATAAAATCGATCACGAGCTTCGACCCGGCGACTATTTGCCGTCCGAGCGTGACTTGTCGGAGCGCTACGGGCTCTCGCGTACGACGGTTCGCCTTGCCCTGCAGGAGCTTGAGCGCCTAGGCTTGGTGGTTCGTCAGCGCGGCCGTGGAACCATGGTGTGCGACCGCTCTCTGCAAACGGCAAACCTCTCGCAAATCTATAGCTTTACCGAGCAGATGAAGGCGATCGGCCGTGTGCCCAAGACGACGATTCTTGAGTTTACCGAGGTCGAGGCTGATAAGAATATTGCCGTAGAGATGAACGCGCGTCTGGGCGAGCGTCTGTACAAGATCAAGCGCCTGCGTATTGCCGATGGTGTGCCGCTGATGATTGAGTGTACATATCTGCCGAGTCGCAAGTTCTTTGCGCTTAAGCGCCCCATGATCGAGAACAAATCGCTGTACGACATGATCGAGCAGGACTTTCACGAGAAAGTTCGCGTGGCAGAGGAGGAATTCTACGCGAGTATTGCCCGCCATTCCGACGCACGTTTGCTCGAGATTGCCGAAGGCGCACCGGTCCTGGATTTGATTCGTACCACATATGACATGAACAACGAGGTTATCGAGTATACGCGTTCGGTTGCGCGCGCCGACCAGTTTAAGTACAAGGTCTACCACAACCGCGCAGTCTAGAGTTATTGGGTATAAACGGCTTGGCGTGTTTTGCGGCGGGTGCAAAATGTGCCAAGCGCAAGAAGGCAACGAACAATCGCTCGAATTAACAATGCAGTGGTTTTTGATCCGCCCTAAAACGCACTGCGGGTACGGGAGCATAGATGAGCACATATGCTATCAAGGCCGACAAGTTCTTTTTGCCGGCGGGGCCGCAGCTGGGCGGCTACCTCATGGTCGAAGATGGCGTCTTTGGCGCTTGGCAGGCCGATGAGCCCGCTTGCGAGGTCAAAGATTATTCTGGTACATGGATTGCGCCGGGCATGGTGGACACCCACATTCATGGTTTCTATAACCATGCTACGACCGATAACGATGCCGAGGGTATCAACATCAGCTCGACCGAGCTCGCTCGTCGTGGTACCACCAGCTGGCTGCCTACGACCTTTACCGACGGCGTAGAACAGATCAAGGAGGCCTGCGCTGCCATTGCACAGGCGGACGAAGAGCGTGGGCCCGAGTTCTGCGGTGCTCGTATTCAGGGCATCTACCTGGAGGGTCCGTTCTTTACCATGAAGCATGTGGGTGCCCAGAACCCTGCTTATCTGATCGACCCGTCCGAGAAAGTTTTTGACGAGTGGCAGGAGGCCGCCGGCGGTCGTATCGTCAAGAGCGCCATGGCGGCCGAGCGCGATGGCGCTGCCGCTTACGCTGCGGCTCTGAGCGCAAAGGGCGTCGTGACCTGTATTGGCCACTCCGATGCCACCTATGATGAGTGCGCCGCCGCCATCAATGCTGGCGCCAGCTGCTTTACGCATACCTACAACGGCCAGCGTGGTCTGCATCACCGTGAGCCCGGTGTCGTGGGCGCTGCCATGTCCACGCCCGAGACCTATGCCGAGATCATTTGCGACGGCAAACACGTGAACCCTGCTGCTATCAAGGCACTGCTGCAGGCCAAGGGCTGGCAGCACACGGTGCTGATCACCGATTGCCTGGGTTGCGGCGGCATGCCCGAGGGCAAGTACACCAGCGGCGGCATGGACGTCATTATGAAGGACAACCTTTGCTGGCTCGCCGATGGCTCTGCTATCGCCGGTTCGGTGCTCACGCTCGCACAGGGCGTCAAGAACATCGTCGACTGGGGTCTTGCGAGCGCCGATATCGCCATTCGCATGGCGACCGAGGTGCCCGCGCGTTCTGCTCACGTCGAGGATAAATGTGGCAGCATTATGCCTGGCCGCGATGCCGATTTTGTCGTGTTCAATCCCGACCTTACCCTGGTCGAGACGTATGTGGGTGGCAACAGCGTCGGTAATGCGTTTGCCGAGTAGCCGCCAAAGAAGCGATCCGAGAGGGGATTTAGATGATTTACGGTGCATTGGGCGATATCGAGGAGTACCGCGGAATGCTCAAGGGCCTCGACGTGCTGATCGACTGGCTCGAGGAGAACGACCCGGCGCAGCTCGAGGTCGGCAGCCATCAGATTCTGGGCGACAAGGTCTTTGCGAACGTCATGGCTCCCACGACGCGTCCCGAGGCCGAGGCTCACTATGAGACGCATCAGCGCTATCACGACCTGCAGATCGACGTCGAGGGTCGCGAGGCCTTTAAGGTTGCCACGGGCAGCCTGACGCTGGTTCAGGAGTTTGACGAGAAGGACGACTACGATCTGGTCGATTCCGACGCTTCGATCGCCGGCGATCTTGCCGACGACAAGTTCGCGCTGTTCGTTGCCGGCGAGCCTCATATGCCCACGCTCGAGTTCCCGGGCGATGGCGCACAGCCGGTCAAGAAGATCTGCTTTAAGCTGCTTGCAGATGCTTACTGGGAGGAGTAGCGCGCTGCTCGGCTGAACTGTTCGTCTGATGGCGTGATTCCCTTGAGGAGCGCGCTTGAGCCCCGCTGATCGCGGTTCCTTTGGGGATTGCGGTTGGCGGGGCTTGTTGTTGAGTAGGGGAGTTGCCGGCGGCGTTGTGCTTGCATTGGCGCATGCGCACTCAAAATCGGCAACAAAAAAGCCGCCCGAAGGCGGCTATCTTGTGCAATGGAGCCAGCGACCGGGCTCGAACCGGTGACCCCCGCTTTACGAGAGCGGTGCTCTACCAACTGAGCTACGCTGGCGGCCATGTGGTGACGCAACTGAGGCGTCAACGGCTGTCTATGATACGGGACATCGCAAATCCGCGCAAGTGTTCTGACGGCTTTTCTCACTTTAAATGCACTAATATT
>CABRIC010000073.1 GCA_902470905.1 uncultured Collinsella sp.
AATGCGTGAAAACGCTCATTTAAGTCTGTCCCCAATCAACAGACGGCCCCATATCGCTCAAAAGAAAAAGCCTCCGCAGGTTTCCCCGCGGAGGCTTTTGCCACAAAGACTATTTGTCGGCGTCGGTATCGGCGTCGGCATCGACGACGGCATGGTCATCGCCAGCATCATCGGATGCGGCTTCGGCATCCTCCTGCATGGCCGCCTGCGCAAAGGCCGCGGCATCAGCCGCCAGCTCCTCCTCGCTCATACGAGGCGCGCGCTTCTTGGTCGGCATGCCGGCCGCCTTGGCATTGCGCTCCTCCTTGGCCGCCAGGATATCGTCCTCGCGCTCAAGGTAGGCATTCCACTCGTTGTCGAGCAGGGCGTTCACGGCGTCGCCTTCGACGGTCTCGCGCTCAAGCAGCACCTTCGCCATCAGATCGAGCTGATCGCGACGGGCATCCAGGATCTCGACAGCACGACGATGGGCCTCGCGCATGATGCGCTGAACCTCGATATCAATGCGGCGCGCCGTCTCCTCGGAGTAATCCTGGTGATCGGCGTAATCGCGGCCTAGGAACACCTGATGCTGCGCCTCGCCAAACACTTGCGTGCCCAGCTCCTCGCTCATGCCCAGACGTGTGACCATCTCGCGCGCCATTTTGGTCGCGCGCTCCAGGTCGTTGCTCGCGCCCGACGTAATGTCATCGCACATGAGCTCCTCGGCAACGCGACCGCCCAAGAACACGGCGAGCTCGTCGAGCATCTCGTTCTTGGTCTTGAGGAAGTGGTCCTCCTGCGGAAGCTGCAGCGTGTAACCCAGAGCCTGACCGCGGCTGACGATCGAGATCTTGTGGACCGGATCGGAGTGCTCCAGGATGTGGCCCACCAGGGCGTGACCGCTCTCGTGGTAGGCAATCGTGGTGCGCTCGGCCTCGGTCATCACGCGACCCTTGCGCTGCGGTCCGGCAATCACGCGCTCCATTGATTCCTCGACCTCGTCCATCGAGATCACGGAACGATGACGGCGAGCGGCCAGCAGCGCAGACTCGTTGAGCAGGTTCGCCAAATCGGCACCGGTAAAGCCAACGGTCATCTGGGCGAGCTTCTCAAACTTCACGTCCTCGTCCATCGGCTTGTTCTCGGCATGCACGCGCAAGATCTGCTCGCGGCCCTTCACATCCGGACGGTCGACCGTAACCTGACGGTCAAAACGACCGGGACGCAGCAGCGCCGGATCCAGAATGTCGGGGCGGTTGGTGGCGGCGATCAGGATGACCGACTCGCTCTCCTCAAAACCGTCCATCTCGACCAGCAGCTGGTTGAGCGTCTGCTCGCGCTCGTCGTGACCGCCGCCCAAGCCAGCTCCGCGCTGACGTCCCACGGCGTCGATCTCATCGATGAAGATGATCGACGGGGCCTGGGACTTGGCCTCCTTAAAGAGGTCACGCACACGGCTGGCGCCGACACCTACGAACATCTCCACAAAGTCGGAGCCCGAGATGCTAAAGAACGGCACGCCCGCCTCGCCGGCAACGGCCTTGGCCAGCAGCGTTTTACCAGTGCCCGGAGGGCCCACCAGCAACACGCCACGCGGGATCTTGGCACCCAGCTTGCGATAGCGATCCGGATCGCTCAAAAAGTCACGGATCTCCTCGAGCTCCTCGACTGCCTCGTCCACGCCGGCAACGTCCTCGAACTTGACCTTGGGGCGCGTGGCCTCGTTGGTCTTGGCGTTGGTCTTGCCAAACTGCATGTTCCTGTTGTTGGCGCCCATCATCTGGCGCATAAAGTAGAACATGATGGCGATAAGGGCGATCGTCGGAAGCACACTCATCGCCAAGTCGCCCCAAAAATCGGGATCGTTGGTGTTGACGATGTACTTGGTATCGGGGTGCTCCGCCATGAGCTCGGCAAGCGAATCGGAGCCGACATAGGTCGAAGAGAAGCTCTTGAGCTCGCTCGTATCGCCCTTGTCCTTTTTTGTCTTCCAGTAATGACCCGTCACGCTTCCGTCTTGAACCGTATAGGTCAGATCTTCGACGCGATCCTGCTTGATGGCGCTGACCATCTCGCTCGTCGCGAGCTTAACGGTATTGCTGGAGCTGGCAAAGCCGGAACCCATATTAAAGAAGGCGTAGCCCAGAAGCGCGCAAGCCAAAAGAAAATACAGCCAGCCCGTACGCGTGGGCTTCTTGCCTCCGGGCATCCCCGGGATCTTTGGGTCCCGGGGAGTCTGGGAATTGTTGTCGTTACGGTCGTCGGGCATCTTACGAATAAACCTCCGGTTTCAAAATGCCCAGATACGGAAGGTTGCGATAGCGCTCGGCATAGTCGAGGCCGTAGCCCACCACAAAGGCATCGGGGCAATGGGTTCCAACATACTTGGGCGTGATGGCCGAGACGCGGTCCTCAACGTCCTTCCACAGGAAGGCGGCGACCTCCAGAGAAGCGGGCTTGCGGCTCTCGAGGTTCTTCATCAGATACTTGAGCGTCAGGCCCGAGTCCAGAATGTCCTCGACGATCAGCACGTCGCGACCGCGGATGTCGATATCCAGGTCCTTAATGATACGCACGATACCCGAGGACTTCACACCGTCGCCGTAGCTCGAAACAGCCATGAAATCGATGTTGGTCGGCAGCTCGATCTTACGCATCAGGTCGCCCATAAAGACCACGGCGCCGCGCAGGACCGCAATCAGCACCAGATCCTTACCCGCGTAGTCGCGCGTAATCTCCTCGCCCAGGCGAGAGACGATACCGTCGATATCCTCCTGCGTGAACAGAACCTTCTCGATATCCGGATGTTGAGAAGCCATGACAACCCTTTCTTGTGCTTATCGCCCACACACCGCCGTATGGACGCGAACTACACATTCTAGCAGCGCACGGGGTAAATTTACCAGCCCGTGCGCCATCAGCGCGGGAATACCGTCAACGTCGCACAGAATAGCAGGCGTGGGACGCTATTCCGCATCGACCACGCGGAGCAGATATGCCACGCGCGTTGCGGCCGTGCACTTAAAACGCTCGTCCGCGCGAACTCCGGCGACCCACACCACGGCACCCCCCGGCGCCGTCCTCACCATGGGCACGGCGGCGCGCTCGGAAACGGGAATGCGAGCCTCACCTAGCAAATCGGATACTTTCTTGCTTCGGCCACTCATCCCCAACGGGCACATCACATCTCCCGGTGCGGGACCGTCCACCCACAGGCGCGCCAATCGCGCCTCGGCAGGGATCTCGCCACGCGAGCCCGCCAGGATCCGCTCACTATCGCTGTCGGCAAAACCCAGGGCAGCCGCGTCTACCAAAGCTGTCACTTCCCCGGCAGCCGCAAGCTCACGGGCGCGGCACACGATATCGCATCCCGGCTCAACGGCTATTGGTTCTGTGACCAGCATACGTCCCCCGCCCAACGGCAAACGACCGGGCACGGTAACCCAGTCCGCGACCAGGCCCTCGCGAGCCACCGGCGCCTTAAACGCCAGCATGCCAAACTCAATGCGTGCGTCAATCCCCGCCGGAAGCGTGACCGAGCCGGCACCCTCGGCAACGCAGGAAAGGACTCGCTCCACATGTCGCATCTCGGGGCGAGCATTCGGATCGATGCGTTTGATCGCCAGTCGCACGATGCGCCGCGCGATTACCACCTCGGCCGCAGCAAGGCGCCTGGCATCGAGCACCAGCGCGCCCGCTGCCTCTTTGCGCAAACAGCTTCGAAACGCCTGTGCCGAAAGCTGAGACAAAAACGCGTCCTCATCGCCTAAGATCTCGCAGGCGGCGCCAATCGTCTTGCAGACGCTCGCGTTGCGCTGTGCCACCACCGGCATTACCCGATGGCGCACGTAGTTTCGCAGATACGAGATATCCTCATTGCTCTCGTCTTCACGCCACGGCTGACCATGCACCTGTAGATAGCCCACCAGCTCGCCGTGAGTCAGGTCGAGCAAGGGACGCACCACGATATTCCTCCGGCGAGGAATGCTCGATAGGCCAGCGGGCCCCGAACCCTTAATCGCGTTCATCAAAAACGTTTCCGCGCGATCCGAAGACGTGTGCGCGGTGCAGATACGAGCCGCCGTTCGCGGTGCCCCCGTCTGGGCGCAGAGCTCGCGAACATACCTTCGCGCCGCGGCATAGCGCACCTCGCGGGCAGCCGCCTCGATATTGCCCGATTCATCATCAAAATATGCATGCTCGACACACAGCGGTAAACCATATTGTGCGCAGAGCTCACGCACAAAGGCCTCGTCGCCATCGGACGCCTTGCCGCGCAGATGATGGTTCACATGCAGCACGTGCAGTCGCTCGCGCGCGATGGGGGCAACACCGCGTCCGTCTTGGATATCCAGCTTTGATGTGCACGCCATAAGAAGCAGTGCCGTCGAGTCCGCGCCGCCTGATACCATGAGCACTACAGGAGCAGCCTGCTGTCTCGTCCGGGTCTCATCGACTGCCCCAGGCACGGCATGGTGTCCATAATGCTGAGATACCGTAGGCATTTGCTTCCTCCTCTATTCGTCCGCACCCATTGTATCCTTTGGAATCTTATGTCTCGTCTGCACCTTCATATCCTCGGCAGTGGCTCTAAAGGCAACTGCGCACTCATCGAGGGCCCGCAGGGGCTCATTATGGTCGATGACGGGCTGTCTCGCCGCGAGACATTAAAGCGCATGGCAGAACTGGGGCTCTCGGCAGACAACGTCTCGGCTCTTCTCATTACTCATGAGCATAGCGATCACATCAAGGGTCTCGATGTCTGGTGCAAGCACTGGCACGGCCCACTCTTTGCCAGCAGGGGCACACTTTCAAGCAAAGAAAATCTTTCGCATCTGCCTGTCGAGGAATTCGATCCCGGTGACACCCTATCCATTGCCGGCATCCACGTGCAAACCTACTCAACGTCACACGATGTCATCAATCCAGTCGGCTATCGATTCGACACCCTCGATGATTCTATCGGCTTTGCCACCGACACCGGAGAGCTATCGAGCCAAGCCATGAACACCCTCAAAGATTGTCGAGTCCTCGCACTCGAAAGCAACCACGATGTGACCATGCTGCGCGAGGGAGAATATCCCCGCTTTCTTCAGGAACGCATCCTGTCTGCAAGGGGACACCTCTCCAATGGCCAAGCCGCCGAAGCCGCGCGCGAACTTGTTACCGATCGCACCGAACAGCTCATTGCCATGCATATCAGCCAAGATAACAATCGTCCGAGCCTTACCGTCAAAAGCTATGCCAAAGCTCTGGCCGCAACCCTGGATGACGAGGTCGGCAGCTCCGCAACCCTTCTCCAAGGATCGCGAAAACTCTCGATACGCCCCGCAAGCCAGCATCGGCCAGCAACCATTCAATAACTGTCCTAGACAGCAAAAGGGGCCGAGAATCGCTTCCCAGCCCCTTTTGCTGTCTTTTAATAGCGCAGAACACCAACGAATTTAGTCGATGGAGATCTTCGTAACGTTCTTCTTCTCGACGATCTTGGGAACCGTAACGGTCAGGATGCCGTCAGCGTACTTAGCCGAGAGGCCCTCGCTCGAAGCGTCCTTTAGATACACGCCACGCGTCGCGCTGTACGAGCTGAACTCCTTCTGCAGGAAGTTCTTGCCCTCGTTCTCCTCGTCTTCCTCGACATTCACGCTAATGGACAGACGGCCCTCGTTAAGCTCGACATCGATATCGTCCTTGGCGACGCCGGTCAGATAGGCCTTGACCTCATAGCCGTCGCCCTTATCCTCAACGTCAACGGGAAACGCCTTGGAAGCAATCGAGTTGTTTGCAAGGTCGGTCATATCATCAAACAGATCGAACAACGAGCTAGCAGAAGGACGAACGCCAAAAACCGAACGATAAGGAACCATGCTTGCCATGTTTACCACTCCTTTTAAGGACTGCCGAGCCATCTTCTAGGTGACTGGGACTTCTTTTGACGCTCTTATATATGCCCACACAGTGCTTATATATACATCGACTATAAAGTTTTTTGAGTCCAGTACTATAAGCATATCTAAGTGTGCATGACTAAGGTTTTAGTAAGGTTAAGGTTCTTTGAACCAGAGCTTAAATAACAAGTATGTTCGCAGCCACAAATAACAAGGGGCTTACAATGAGCGCGTACACGTTGTTGGTAACGAGCTAAAGGGCATCATGGACGACCAAAACCAGAACAATATGTTTATGCCGACGCAGGGGGAAGATACTTCTACGCAGCCGCCACGGTTCCATCGCCCCCACATCTCGCAAGAGCCCATTAATGATCCGGAGCCCGAGTATGTGACGAGAAATCGATATCAAACGCTCGAGGATGCCCAAACGGGACGTAAACATATGGGCGTCGCCTCGGGAGACCCTGTATATCTGAAAGACGCACCATTATCTAAAAACAGCGCAGCTAGTGATGAGCCGATGAAAGCATCCGCCACTCATCAACAAAGAGGTCCTCGACCAAAGCAAACCTTGACGCATTCGGCTCGCTATCTCGAAACGCCAAAACAGGGAAAATCAATCTTCGTTTCGTCAAGTAAACGACGCAAGCAGCATCGACTGACAATCCTGCTTTTGATCATTGTGGCCATAGCAGTCGCCCTTGTTATTCGATTTATCTTCTTTAAATAAAGGCTCAATACCAAAAACGATAAGATCGTCTGGTGTAATAGAGTCATTTACGCCCCGTAAACGCAAAAAGGGGGAGGCCGCGAGGCCTCCCCCTTCTCAGTTCAAGCGTACGGCTCGGTGCCGTCCACCGGTCAGCGGCGCCCTGGCCTCCCACGGGCTGACCCCGCAGTACTCTCGGCGCGATGGGGCTTAGCTTCCGGGTTCGGAACGGGAC
>CABRIC010000074.1 GCA_902470905.1 uncultured Collinsella sp.
GATAGCGTAGCGTCTCGTGGGCTCGGAGATGTGTATAAGAGACAGCTGTACGACATCGCCCTTCATGATAGGCTTGCCATAAAGGCGAAGTCGCTCCGGGCGGTTGTGTTCAAATACAAGCCCAAACTGGCGCTGCGCCGCAAAGGCGCGGATGTCGGCAGCGAGCTGACGATCGCCCAGCTTGACAGCGCGATCAACAAGGTTCTGAACGACTGCTTGCGTCGTCTGAGACATCACTTCTCCCCCTTACACTTCTCGTCAATCCATTCGCGCAGGACTTTAGCCACCGTCTTATCCTGGCGCGCGGCATAGGACTTAAGAGCCCGCTTATCCTCACGGGTTATCGAGAGCGTGAACTTATCCAGCTCCTTTTCGGCATGAACAGCCTGATCTTCCTCCATGGTCGCCCCTCCGAATTGACCTGTTCTACGTTCCTTAATTGACCGAAATCATTTTACGGCAGAATACGTAATTACGTAATTACGTAGACTAATTTGAGCTATGCATCACTCAATCACTAGTCAGTATTCGTTGACGAATCGTTGGGGATAACGAATATATCGAGGTAGACAGTCGTTTTTACCGTCTGCGAGTACCAGCAAATCGATACTCAAAACGTCGTGAGTACATTTTGAGTACCAGTCCGAGCGACCTCTTGCGGGCGAAAGCAATCTGCTGGTCAGCATTAATTAGAAATAAATTGATGGCGTTGCTTCGGTAATTGAAAGTACTTTAAAACGTACTAGCAAACAATCATCCCAGCTAAACAGCTTGAGAGATTGAACGACAGGCTTGTATGTACCACATACACCACAGCACACACGCGCCCATGGCAGGCAAATAAAAAACGAGGGAGGCCGCATCCGACCTCCCTCGCAAAGGGCTATTTACTATTCCCACTCGATGGTCGCGGGCGGCTTGGACGTGATGTCGTAGCACACGCGGTTGGCGCCGGGAACCTCGGCCACGATGCGGCCGGAAATGCGGGCCAGCACGTCGTAGGGCAGCTTGGCCCAGTCGGCGGTCATGGCATCGCTGGACTCGACGGCACGCAGGATGATCGGACGCTGATAGGTGCGCTCGTCGCCCATAACACCGACGGACTTGATGTCGGGCAGGACCGCGAAATACTGCCAGCAGCTGTGCTCGGAGTTGCGCTCGCCAGTCTGCTCAAACAGACGCTGGTTGTAGGCGTCGAGCTCCTCGCGCACGATGGCATCGGCGTTCTTGAGGATCTCGAGCTTCTCCTTATCGACCGCGCCGATGATACGGATAGCAAGACCCGGGCCCGGGAAAGGCTGACGGAACACGATGTGACCCGGCAGGCCCAGCGCCAGACCGAGCGCGCGGACCTCGTCCTTAAAGAAGTGGTCGAGCGGCTCGATGAGGTCGAAGTGCACGCCCTCGGGGAACGGGATCAAGTTGTGATGGCTCTTGATGGTGGCCGTCTTGCCACCCGTCTTGCGAGCGCCGGACTCGATGATGTCGGGGTAGATGGTGCCCTGAGCCAGGTACTTGACCGGCTTGCCATCGGTCTCGAGCTGCTGTGCCACGGCGAAGAACTCTTTCCAGAACTGCGTACCGATGATGCGACGCTTCTCCTCGGGCTCGGTCACGCCGGCCAAAAGCTCGGCATAACGGTCCTCGGCGTGGACGTGGATAAAGTCGACGTCAAACTGCTTGGTGAAGACCTCCTCCACCTGCTCGGGCTCGCCCTTGCGAAGCAGACCGTGGTTGATGAACACGCAGGTCATCTGCTTGCCCACAGCGCGGGCGCCCAGCGCAGCCACGACGGAGGAGTCAACGCCGCCGGACAGAGCCAGAATCACGCGGTCGTCACCGACCTTCTCGCGGAACTCGGCCGTCATGGTCTCGACCAGGTCGTCCATGCTCCAGTTGGGCTCCAGGCCACAGATCTCAAACAGGAAGTTGCTCAGCAGCTGCTGACCGTACTCGGAGTGCTTGACCTCGGGGTGGAACTGCGTGGTGAAAATCTTGCGCTCGACGCACTCCATGGCGGCAACCGGGCACACGTCGGTGCTGGCGGTAACGGTAAAGCCCTCGGGCACCTCGGACACGGCGTCGCGGTGGCTCATCCACACGGTCTGCTCCATGGGCGTGGAGTTAAAGAGCTTGGCGCCGGCCGTGCGCGTGATGGTGGCGCGGCCGTACTCGCCCACCTCGGAGTGGCCGACCTTGCCGCCGAGCGTCACGGCCGTGATCTGATGGCCGTAGCAAAAGCCCAGGACGGGAAGGCCCAGGTCAAAGATGGCAGGATCGATGGACGGAGCGTCCTCGGCATACACAGAGGCCGGGCCGCCGGAAAGGATGAGCGCAGAGGCGTTCATTTCGCGAATCTCGTCGGCCGAGATGTCGCAGGGGACAATCTCGGAATACACGTTGAGGTCGCGGACGCGACGGGCAATGAGCTGACCGTACTGCGCACCAAAGTCGAGTACGAGGACCTTTGCGGAAGCCTTTTGATCCATGGTTTCCCCCTCTTGTTGGCGGGGAGCCAGTGCCCACCCGCGCGAATAAACGAAAACAGCTTACATAGTGTACACGTTATATGGGGTTTCTCGTCCCTCGCAGCCATCAGCGCACGGCAAACGCACGACCTGGGCCCTATTTGACGGTAATTGAAGCGTTACCAGACGTTACAGATGATGTAATACGTTTGAACATTGGACGCCCTGTGCCACAATACTGCCGAACGGCTCCGCCCCTGCGGCGGCAAATACGATAGGAATACCAGCATGAAGCGCATCCTTCTCATCGCCACGGGCGGCACCATCGCATCGACCGAGGATGGCAACGGCCTCTCCCCCGCCCTGACCGGTGAGGAGCTCGCCCAGAGCGTCCCCGAGATCTCGGGCCTCTGCGAGCTCGACGTGGTGCAGCCGATGAACATCGACAGTACCAATATGCGCCCCAGTGACTGGATGCGTATCCGCGACGTCATCGTCGAGGGTTATGCCGACCACGACGGCTTCGTGATTCTGCACGGCACCGACACCATGAGCTACACCGCGGCGGCGCTTTCCTATCTGATTCAGGACAGCCCCAAGCCCATCGTGCTCACCGGCTCGCAAAAGCCCATGGGCAATCCCTTTACCGACGCCAAGCTCAACCTGTACCAGAGCCTGCTCTATGCGCTCGACGAACACTCGCACGACGTCTCAATCGTGTTTGGCGGCGTCGCCATTGCCGGCACGCGCGCCCGCAAACAGCGCACCATGAGCTTTAACGCGTTCATTAGCGTCAACTATCCGCCCATCGCCTATATCCGCAACGGCCGCATCGTGCGCAACGGGCTTCACGGTACGCATCAGGGCGAAAACCCGGTGCATTTCTACGACAGCATCGACCCGCGCGTATTTGTACTCAAGCTTACGCCCGGCGTAAACCCGGGCATCCTCGACGCCCTAGCCGATAGCTACGACGCCGTGATTCTAGAGACCTTTGGCATTGGCGGTATCCCCGAGTTTGGTGAGTCGGGCGAGTCGTTCCAAGAGGCAATTTTCCGCTGGGTCGATTCGGGCCGCACCGTCGTTATGACCACGCAGGTCCCCGAAGAGGGCCTCGATCTGGGCGTTTATGAGGTTGGCCGTGCTTACGCCGATCATCCGGGCATTCTGCGCGGCGATGACATGACCACCGAGACGCTCGTGGCCAAAACCATGTGGGCGCTCGGCCAGTCACGCGATGCGGCTGAGATTCAGCGTCTGTTCTACAGCCAAGTCAACCACGACCGCATCCCGATGGCGTAATTCAGCTGTCGGCGGGTATCCCCTATTCGATACCCTCAAGAAGCTCTGACACCGTCATACCGAGTGCGGGTGCGATCTTAAATAGAACCTTGAGCGTGAAATTTGCCGTCCCATCTTCGATTCGGTCGAGGTAGGGTCGGCTGATTCCTGTCGCCACACAAAAATCAACCTTGGAGATACCAAGGTCTCTGCGTGTCTCTTCGACCCGCCTACCAAGAATCTGTTTCGCACGTTCGTCCATGCAGCCGAGTTTGAAATGGAGCCGAACATAAACGTAAACTATAGTTTACGTTTTGCCGAATACACAGGAGTTTTCTATGTCGGGTTCTTCGGTCCGCATGTACCGAGCCACGCCTCGCACAAACAGCGCGCCGCCCAAGCTCGTCGTCGTTGAATCAGAATGCCTTTCGCCCGATGAGCGCACAGCATTTGCATTGCTATCAAGTCGCGTCGCCGCCGTTCTGGTCCCTTGCCCGGCGCAAGGTGAACTTGCTATCCAATGCCAGGCGCACAGCTGCTCGCTCAATCAGGCTGCCGTGATCGCAACCAGCCAACGCGGTCTGCCCCTTCTCCTGGAAGCCGGTATCGCACTCGCCCTTCGCGGCGCCGGATACGAAAACGAGGCCGCCGCCGACATGGTCTTTAAACCACGATCGAGCGGCGGCCTCGCAGCAGCTATCGAATATGTGTGCAGACTCGTTGCCTAAAAGGACAAGCTAGAAACCAAAGCCAAAGCCCGTTCCGGTAATCGCCGAGTACATAAAGTAAACGTTGATCACGTTGAGGAACACACCCGTGATGCAACCGTTGCGCAGGTAGCGTTCGCACACGATGCGCGCCATGGCGGCGGAGTCATCATTGTTTTTAGCTTGACGTCCCGCCGTAAAGTATGTCGCCACGCTCAGCAGCAGGTTGAGCACCGGCAGCGCCAGCAACTCGTAGCTCTTGCCCCAGCGCGTCACCTCGCCGGCGGCGTTAAACTTCGTTGCCACCTCGGGACCAATGTTGGGGATAACGCACGCTGCGACCACCAGCGGAATCACCGCAAGTACGAGCAGCGCAATACCCATGTAGCCAGCTTTTTTGCCGTATTTAAACATATGCGTCGCCCTTACACGTTAAAGCGGAAGTGCACGACGTCGCCATCGGCCATGACATAGTCCTTGCCCTCAATACGCAGTTTGCCGGCGGCCTTGGCGCCCTGCTCACCGCCGAGCTCGATGTAGTCGTCATAGCCAATGACCTCGGCCTTAATAAAGCCGCGCTCAAAATCGGTGTGGATGACGCCGGCGGCCTGCGGGGCGGTCGCGCCCTGACGAACCGTCCAGGCCTTGACCTCCATCTCGCCAGCCGTAAAGAACGACTGCAGACCAAGCAGCTTGTAGGCAGCCTGCGCAAGTACGTCCAGACCGGGCTGCTCCAGGCCCAGGCTCTCCAGGTAGTCGGCGGCGTCCTCGGGATCGAGCTCGGAAAGCTCTGCCTCGATCTTGGCGCAGATGGGCAGCGGCTTGACACCATCGATGGGCGCCAGATCGTCGTTGAGCATATCCTCGTCCACGTTGGCCACATACAGGATGGGCTTCATGGTGAGCAGGAACAGCCCCTTGGCGGCGGCACGCTCCTCGTCGGTCATCTCCATGGATGCGGCGCGCTTGCCCTCGTTGAGCCAGGCAAGCAGGCGCTTGGCAACCTCGAACTTGGGCATGAGCTCCTTGTCGCGCTTGGCCTCCTTCTCGAGCTTAGGCAGCTGCTTCTCGAGCGTGCCCATGTCGGCCAGGATGAGCTCGGTCATGATGGTGTCGGCATCGCCGGCGGGATCGACGAACTCGCCCGTGCGGCCCACCTCACGCATGACGTTGGGGTCCTTAAAGTAGCGCACGACCTCGCAGATGGCGTCGGTCTCGCGAATGTTGGCCAGGAACTGGTTGCCCAGGCCCTCGCCCTCGTTAGCGCCCTTCACCAGACCTGCGATGTCGACGAACTCGACCGTCGCCGGCACAATGCGACCCGGGTTAACGATGTCGGCAAGCTTTTGCAAGCGGCTATCGGGCACGTCGACGATACCCACGTTGGGGTCGATCGTGGCAAACGGGTAGTTGGCGGCAAGGCCGGTCTTTTTGGTAAGCGCGGTGAACAGCGTCGACTTGCCCACGTTGGGCAGGCCCACGATACCGATGGAAAGGGACACGACAGCTCCTTTTGGTACAGGTACTTCAAACCGTATAAGTATAGCGCCGCCGCAGCATCCGGGCGAATCCGGACACCGCGGCGGCGCAAATGAAGCAGAGATAGAGCTCGCTGACTAGTCCGCGAGCTTCTCCACCTGGTCGAGCATCTTGTCCAGCTTGGCCTTTGCCTCGGCCTTGACCTTCTCAGCTTCTTCGTGAGCCTTCGCCTTCTGGGCGGCCTTTTCCTCGGCCTCGGGGTCGACGACGACCAAGTTGGACGCATCGTGCTCAACAAGCTTGAGCGCGTGCTCGGGACACACCTTGGCACAGGCACCGCAGCCCAAACAATACGTGGACTCCAACGCAAAGCGACCGCTTCCCACCAAATCGCAGGCAAACGTGGGGCACACGTTGACGCACTCGCCGCACGACGTGCACTTGTCAAAATCGCACTCCGGCGTACTCACCTGCATGTTCTGGGCAAGCTCGGGGTGGTTTTGCAACGTCGAGAGCACCAGCTGGCGACCGTGCGTAAGCGTACGGCGACGCTTGGTCGTCGTGGTGCCGCACATGGTGTTGAGCGTGCGCTCCAACTGGGTAATCTGGTGGCGGTGGGCTTTGAGTTTCTGCGTCACCGAGGCCAGCGCCGCCGTTGCCGGGTTGAGCTTGGTCACGGTAAGGCCAGTGGCTGTCTCTTATACACATCTCCGAGCCCACGAGACGCTACGCTATCTC
>CABRIC010000075.1 GCA_902470905.1 uncultured Collinsella sp.
ACAGAGACGCGATCGTTGCGTTTGCGCACTTGAGCGCACCGTCGGTGACGGTAAGCGCCACACCCTGGCCCTGCTTGTTGCAGAAGCGAGCGTTGAGCGCAACATCATCGACAAAGATGGTCGCGATGTCGTCGTCGACGACCAGACGCACATGGTGAGTGCCCTCGCCCTTAAAGAACAACGGACGCTCGAGGCCCATGTTGTTGACCTGGAACCACGGGTACTGGGGAGCCGGCGTGAACTCGAGCTTGCCCTCGCGCAGGTTGGCGCGGAACTCATAGGCAAGACCGGTCTCGGCGTCCTCGGCGAACTTGACCGAGAAGCCGGCAGCGTTACCGCCGAGCTCAATGTCGGCATCGAGCAAGTAGGTGGAGCCGGCATCCGCGGCGAGCACCTGCTCGACCTTGCCCGACTCGCAGGAAAGCTCAAAGGTCTCGACTGCCTTAGCCTCGCCAAAGGCGCCAAGCATGCTGTCGGGGAGCTTGGTGCCGAGCGTTCCGTCGGCACGCTGAACGATCTCGAGGGGCATAAAGGTGCCACCCCATAGGTAAGAGCTGGGGTCGCCGCCCTCGTCACGCGTAGGAACCCAACCAAAGAGAACGCGACGCTCGCCATCGAATGCGGTGCGAGCGGCGTAGTACGCGCGGCCGTCGAAGGAGTCGTCAGCGGGGGTAATCCAAGGACCGTTGATGGACTTGGACATGCGGTAACGGGTCTTGTTGCCGTCGCTGTACTCGGAAAAGACGAGGTACCACCAGTCGCCCATCTTAAAGAGATCAGGCATCTCAAACATGGTGTACAGGCCCGGGTTCCACCAGTCGCCCTGGAACTCCCAGTTGGTCAGATCCTTGGAGGTGAACTTGACCAGGCGGCCGGTCATCAGACGCTTGTCCTCGCCCACACGCGTGCCGAGGATGAGCATGTACTCTTCGTTCTCCTCATCCCAAAGCACAAAGGGATCGCGCCAGTTGCGGTCATCGTAACCCTCCTGGGGCGGAAGCAGCGTCTCGGCGATGTTCTTCTCCCACTTGACGGCGTCGTCGCTCGTTGCGTGAAGAAGAACCTGCTTCATCAAACGTGCGCGGACCTTATCGCGATTGCAACCAGTGTAGAGCGCATGGTACTTGTCGCCCACCTTAAACACCGTGCCGGCATAAATGTACTGGTCGACTTCCTCGTCGCCGCCGCGCTCAAGGCTCTCGCCAAAGTCCTTGTAGTTGACGAAATCCTTGGTCGTAGCGAGTGCCCAGCCAAACGGCTCTCCGAAAGGTTCGGGGTTACGCGTGTCACGCTGATGATAGAGATAGAACGTGCCGTCCTCGCCGTACGGCATGATGTCGCCTACCCAAATTCCCTCAGGCTGGTAATACACCTTGTGCATCCGAGACTTCCTTTCCACGACATACTAACTCGGTACAATGGCAAGATATGTCAATCGTTTTCATATGTCAAACGTTTTCACACCAATACGTCTTTTCGCAGTTCCAGTCGTCGGTAAACGGTTGACATATGCCGGCGAACGGTCATCAGAGGCGTTTGAGGAATTCTTTTGGCACGGGATGAACTACGCGGTTTTGCCCTCAATGAGTTCAACGGGGAGCTTGATATTCGATTCGGGATTATCGCCGTTAATAAGAGCGATGATGGATTGCGCCGCGAGCTCTCCGATGCGATCGATATCTTGACGTACGGTTGTTAAGTCAGGCATAAACGTCATAGTTCGGCGGGCACCATCCGCGCCCACGACCTTAATATCGTCTGGAGCGCTCAAGCCACGCTGCTTCATCACGTTGAGACAGATGGCCGCCATCGTATCGTCTCCCGCAAAGATGCCGTCAATATCGGGGTTCTCATCGAGGATCTTCGCAACGACCGCGCCCTTTTCGTCGTCGGGCTTAACGAACTCAACCTCACGGACAAGCGCGGACAAACCGGCCTGCTCAACAACATCGAGGTAGGCATCGGTACGCTTATTGGCAGGCATGCGCATGCGGCTATTGCTGCGCAGGCACAGGATACGCCTGCAGCCGTCATCAATCAGACGGCGCGTGGCGAGCTCGCCAATGCCATAGCTGTCACTTGCAATCTGGACAGAGCCCTCGCCAAGATCGCAGTCGATGCCAACCAGGCTCAAGCCCATCTCGGCATATGCCTCGGCACCGATATTGAGGGAGTTGACGATGACGCCGTCGACCATATTGCGGCGGAGCATGTCAATATAGGAACGCTCAAGATCGGGTCGATTGGCGCTGTTGCACAGCAACATCTTAAAGCCGTTTTCCGCTAACGTGCGCTCGACCGCCTGCACAACCTGAGCATGGAACGGGCTGCTCACAAAGGGAACGATCATACCGATAAGATTCAGGCGACCGTTGAGCATGGCACGGGCGATATCGTTGGGCGTATAGTTGATGCGCTCCATCGCGGCATGGACCTTATCGCGGGTCTCTTGGCTAATATAGCCGCGATTATTAAGCACGCGAGATACCGTAGTAGGCGAAACCCCCGCCACCGCTGCAACTTCCTTGATGCCAGGCTTAGCCGTATCCTTAGAACGAGCACTCTCGCGAGCCATAGCACCCTCCCCCATCAACATGTCATACGTTTACATACGAACAAAGCATACCCCAACAACGGCGGGAAGACGGTAACAGTACAAGTAAGTAAACGACTCATCCAAATAATTAGGAGAGTTCCGCCCAAAGGGTGACTACACAGGACCCCCGCCGGGCCGCTTTGGGTTACTTTCCAAAACAATCCGCAGGACGCAAAGGGCTCCGCCGCGCGAAGCGCGCAGCGGAGCCCTTTGCATGTCCGAGGACGTTTTGGAAAGTAACCCAAAGCGGCCCGGCGATCCTGCGGGAGTTAAATCCCTTTAGAACTTGTTGTGGAAGGTACGCGCAATGACCTCGTCCTGCTGCTCCTTGGTGAGCGTGTGGAAGTTCACGGCATAGCCGGAAACGCGAATGGTCAGCTGCGGATACTTCTCGGGGTGAGCCTGAGCGTCGAGCAACGTCTCACGGTTGAAGACGTTGATGTTCAGGTGGTGGCCACCCTTCTCGGCGTAAGCGTCGAGCATGTGGACCAGGTTATCGGCCTGAGTCTCAGAAACTTCAGAAACCTTCATAATGTGTCTCCTTCGATCGATAGGCGCCGGCCGAAACCGGCGCACTAATCAGTAATCGTTATTGTTAGTATAGCACTAACAATAGTTACTCGCCCAGCTGATCAAGGTCGATATCGCCAAAGAACACCTGATCCTCCTTGCCGAGCGCACTCGGGATAATGGAGAAGGTGTTGGAGATGCCGTCCTGAGCATCACGGAACGGGAGCTTAGAAACCGAAGACAGCGAAGCGATGGCGCCGTGGCTATCGCGCTTGTGCATGGGGTTAGCACCCGGGGCGAACGGCTGGCCAGCCTTGCGGCCATCGGGCGTGGAGCCGGTCTTCTTACCGTACACGACGTTGGAGGTAATGGTCAGAACCGAGGTCGTGGGCACGGAGTTGCGGTAGGTGTCGTTCATGCGGATGTACTCCATGAACTGGTGCACAACGTCGTGAGCGATCTGGTCGACGCGGTCGTCGTCGTTACCGTACTTGGGGAACTCGCCCTCGGTCTCGAAGTCGACGATGATGCCGTTCTCGTCACGGACGGGGTGGACCTTGGCGTACTTGATGGCGGACAGGGAGTCAGCCACGACGGAAAGGCCAGCGATGCCCGTGGCGAACCAGCGGTGCACGTGCTTGTCGTGCAGAGCCATCTGGATGCGCTCGTAGCAGTACTTGTCGTGCATGTAGTGAATGATGTTCAGCGAGTTGACGTACACGCCAGCGAGCCACTTCATCATGTCGTTGTACTTGGCCACAACGTCGTCGTAATCGAGCGTATCGCCCTCGACGGCGCGGTACTTGGGGCCGACCTGCTTCTTGGAGACCTCGTCAACACCGCCGTTGAGTGCATACAGCAGGCACTTGGCCAGGTTAGCGCGGGCGCCGAAGAACTGCATCTCCTTGCCGATGCGCATGGAGGACACGCAGCAGGCAATGCCGTAGTCGTCGCCATGATAGACGCGCATGAGGTCGTCGTTCTCGTACTGGATCGAGGAGCTGGCGACAGAAGTCTTGGCGCAGAACTTCTTGAAGTTCTCGGGCAGACGGGTCGACCACAGAACGGTCATGTTGGGCTCGGGGCTGGTGCCCATGTTCTCGAGCGTGTGCAGGTAGCGGTAGCTCATCTTGGTAACGAGCGTACGGCCGTCGACACCCATGCCGCCGATGGACTCGGTGACCCACTGCGGGTCGCCGGTGAACAGGGCCTGGTACTCGGGGGTACGGGCAAACTTGACCATGCGGAGCTTCATGATGAAGTGATCCACGAACTCCTGGATCTGCTCCTCGGTGAAGGTACCGTTGGCAAGGTCGCGCTCAGCATAGATGTCGATGAACGTAGAGGTACGGCCGATGGACATAGCGGCGCCGTTCTGCTCCTTGACGGCAGCAAGGTAGGCGAAGTACATCCACTGGATGGCCTCCTGCGTGTTGGTAGCAGGGTTGGAAATATCGAAACCATAGGTCTCGGCCATCATCTTGAGCTCGCCGAGGGCGCGGATCTGCTCCTGCAGCTCCTCGCGATCGCGGATGTTGTCGGCGGTCATGACCGTCGGAGTGGAAGCCTTCTGGGCCTCCTTGTCCTTAATCAGGTAGTCGACACCGTACAGGGCGACACGACGGTAGTCACCGATGATGCGGCCGCGGCCATAGCCATCGGGCAGACCGGTGATGATGTGAGCCGAGCGGCAAGCACGCATCTCGGGGGTGTAAACATCGAAGACGCCGGCGTTGTGGGTCTTGCGCTCGAAGGTGTAGCGCTCGACAACGTTCTCGTCGACCTTGTAGCCGTGCTGGCTGGCGGCCTGGCAAGCGATGCGGATACCGCCGTTGACGTGCAGAGCGCGCTTGAGCGGCTTGTCGGTCTGGAGGCCGACGATGGTCTCCTTCTCGCGGTGGGCGTTATCGATGTAGCCAGCGGGGTGGCTCACGATACCCGTGACGGTCTTGGTGTCCATATCGAGGACACCACCCTGCTCGCGCTCCTTAAGCAGCAGGTCGAGAACCTCGCCCCACAGCTCCTTGGTACGCTCGGTCGGACCTACGAGGAACGACTCGTCGCCCTCGTAAGGGGTGTAGTTCTTCTGGATGAAGTCTCGGACGTCAACCTCTCCCGTCCAAATGCCTTCCTTGAAGCCTTCCCATGCCTCCTGCATTGTGTAACCACGCTCCTAGTTACGTGTAATGCGGCGCTCTCTCACACCGCTGCTTATTGAATTCTTGAATTTTCGGCTTGCACTACCGGCTTCTTCCGTTCTTCACCACACGTTGGTGCAGGGAAAAACGTTTGTCCACCTTGGAACTGCAACCCAAAACCCAAGATTTCACCCGTTTGAGAAGGATAACATAGCGACCCTCTCCATCTGGGCTGTTATATGTTTCTTTTTTTATATCATAATGGCTTTTTTTACAAACCCGCAGGAAATGCGCGCGCGAACAACTACCGTTCACCGATTTGTTTGGTATTTTTCCTTGCCTTTGTACGACGTTCGCTCTAGCTGTTATGCCAGCTTTATCAGGGTAAAGTGCCTCTGAGTAGGCTTTGGACCATGCCTAACGATCTACCCCTAACTTTGCTGGTGCCGACGGTGCACGGAGGTCGCCTAAAGGTAGTTTTCTAGACATGTCCTAAAATCTACCGCATAGGGTACGCGTGCAAGGGTATCATCTTTCACCGAAAATAGTTTCTAGTGTTAGGGGTTTTCGGTGGAAGATACCGATTTCCATGAGCTTGGGCGTCAGCTCTTTACCGAGTTTGGCAGCATGCACCAGCGCGTTTCGCGCTTTGCCGACCAGGCTCTGGGTGGCGAGATGGCCGTCATGCGCGCCCTCATGCGCGCCGGCGGCTCGCTCACGCCGAGCGAACTCGCTGATCGCGCCTGGGTCTCGAGCGCCCGCATCGCCAATATCCTGCGCGCCCTCGAGGCCAAGGGCTGGGTCGAGCGCGAGCACTCAAAGACCGACCGTCGTCGCGTACACGTCACGGTGACCGACAAAGGATTCCAGGTTATCGAAATCAAACGTCGGGAATTCGAGGACCGCACCGCGGCCTTCCTCGAGCAGCTTGGCGAAACAGATACCCAAGAGATGGTGCGCCTTCTTAGACGTGCCAACGAAATTATCGACCGCAATCAAGAAAGGAGAGATGCCGAGTGAGGATTCTCAAGCTCTTTAAAAAACATATCCTGGCACTGTTCGCAGCTATCGTACTTATCGTAATCAGCTGCAACGCCGATCTGGCGCTGCCTACCTATATGAGCGACATCGTCGACGTGGG
>CABRIC010000076.1 GCA_902470905.1 uncultured Collinsella sp.
GTGGGTGTAAGCATCTCGGAGGGCAACTGGCAGCTGGCGGGACGCTATTTCTTCCCCGTGGTGTCGTTTGCCGTGGGCATTATGCTTGCCGACCTGGTTCACGAGCGGTTCGGCAGCGTGATTCACTGGCGCCAGGTGACGGTGTTTTTTGAAGCCGTCATCTTGCTGGGCGTGAGCTTTATCCCCGGTGGCGGTTACAACCTGCTCGCCAACTGCCTCACTTCGTTTGCCTGCGGTATGCAGGTCGAGAGCTTCCGCAAGATTCACGGTCACGGTATCGCTACGACCATGTGCATCGGCAACTTGCGCAACGCGCTGCAAAACGTGGACGATTACATCATCACCCACAGGCGCGGCTTTTTGGAAAACGGCCTGCTGTACTTTGGCGTGATCTTTACCTTTGTGTTTGGCGCCGTGTTGGGCAACTGGTGTATTGAGCGCATGGGCCTGCACGCCATCGTCGTGGCGAGCTTGCTGCTGTTTGTCGCGTTTGCCATCATGTTCATCGACCGCGAGCGCGACTTGCGCTTACGCTGGAAGGTTGCGGCCGAGGCCTGGAAAGAGGGCTGCCGAAAGTAACCGAATGCGGCAAAGGGGCTGTCCCTTTGCCGCATTATTTTTCATCATCTGTTGAAACGCTTTAACAATTTTGACGTTCTCACGCTTTTTTGTTTCAAA
The DNA here is from genome assembly GCA_902470905.1 of uncultured Collinsella sp. Lineage (GTDB taxonomy): Bacteria > Actinomycetota > Coriobacteriia > Coriobacteriales > Coriobacteriaceae > Collinsella. The sequence continues at coordinate 679 of CABRIC010000076.1, forward strand.
AGCGTTAGGATGGGACTCATAGCGTGGGGCGTAATGGGTGCCCCGCACACGATGGGAGGCTATCAATGGCTAATCGTTTCGTTCTCAACACCATTTCTTATCATGGTTCCGGCGCCATCAAGGAGATCCCCGGCGAGCTCCAGCGTCGCGGTTACAAGAAGATTTTCGTCTGCTCCGATCCCGATCTGGTCAAGTTTGGCGTTACCGCTAAGGTGACCGACGAGCTCGACGCTGCCGGCATCGCTTGGAGCCTCTACTCCGAGATTAAGCCCAACCCCACCATCCAGAACGTCAAGGACGGCGTCGAGGCCTTTAAGGCCGCCGAGGCTGACGCTATCGTGACCATCGGTGGCGGCTCCTCCATGGACACCGCCAAGGCCATCGGCATCATCATCAACAACCCCGAGTTCGCCGATGTCCGCAGCCTCGAGGGCGTTGCTCCCACCAAGAACCATGCCGTGTTCACCATCGCCGTGCCGACGACCGCCGGTACCGCTGCCGAGGTGACCATCAACTACGTCATCACCGACCCTGAGAAGGTCCGCAAGTTCGTGTGCGTCGACACCAACGACGCCCCCGAGGTCGCCGTCGTCGACCCCGACATGATGGCTTCCATGCCCGCCGGCCTGACCGCTTCCACCGGCATGGACGCACTGACCCACGCCATCGAGGGCTACACCACCAAGGGCGCCTGGGAGCTTTCCGACATGTTCCACTTTGAGGCCATTAAGCTGATCAGCGAGAACCTGCGCGACTCCGTCGCCGAGGCCAAGTCCGGCCAGCCCGGCTCCGGCCGTGAGGGCATGGCACTTGGTCAGTATGTCGCCGGCATGGGCTTCTCCAATGTTGGCCTGGGCATCGACCACGCCATGGCTCACACCCTGTCCGCTCACTACGACACCCCGCACGGCGTCGCTTGCGCCATGCTGCTGCCGATCGCCATGGAGTTCAACAAGCCGGTTTGCGCCGAGCGTCTGGCCAAGGTTGCCGTCGCCATGGGTGTTGACATCACGGGCATGAGCACCGACGAGGCTGCCGACGCCGCTATCGCCGCCGTCAAGCAGCTTTCCGCCGACGTGAATATCCCGCACGTCTGCGAGGCCATGAAGGCTGACGAGATCGAGGTCCTGGCCAAGGACGCCATGGCCGACGCTTGCTTCCCGGGTAACCCGCGCGAGGCGACGCTCGACGACGTCATTGAGCTCTTCAAGAAGATCTGCCCGGCTGCCTAGCCCAGTTTGGTGGTCCTTCGCCCGTAGGTGTATGGTCTTTTGACGTGCCGCTGGCCCCGCCGTGCTACGCACGGCGGGGCTTTTTGTGCTGCGTCGATGCCCTGAGACGGACAAAACCAAGGCGTACTGCCCGCTGCGGATAGGTGGTGCACTTCCCTGCGTGCATTTTTGGGAGTATTCAACAAGCTCTTAAAAATGCATAACGTTGTGAATGGGCGGTAGTGATCCGCAGGCGCCCATCGACAGCCATTGTGGGCGGGCTATCGATGAGTGGAGGGGGTTGTTACTGAGTTTCTACTTTGCGACGACCTGCAACACTGCTGTAACCGCGTCGTTTTGTCGTTCGTGATGGGGCCGTTGGGGCCCACGGTGCTGAATACTCCGTTTTTTGCACGGTCCAAGGTGGGGCACCCTGAGACGAAGCAAAAAGATGCCTCATTTCTATGCAAATACCAATAGGGTTTATGCAAGATTGAGATTGTAAACCGTGCACGTGCACAAAACCGGTGCGGGGACGTCTGGAGGCGGCTCGGCTCCTGGGGCATTGCACGTGCAGAACGGTTAAAATCGGGACTCGGTCTTAGTTTTACTTGGAAGGATGCATATGACTTCTAATATTGATGCTTCTCTAGAGGAGACGCTCTTCTATATCGCAGGACAGCTTAAGACGCTGACTTCTATTGCTTCGCCTACCGGCTATACCCGTGCGGCGACTGATTATCTGATGGAGACCCTGCGCGATATGGGGTTTGGGCCTGAGCGTTCTAATAAGGGTAACGTGCTCGTTGAGCTTGGTGGCGAGGGCGAGCCGCTCGTACTGGCGAGCCATGTCGATACCCTAGGCGCCATGGTACGCTCCATTAAGGACAATGGCCGTCTGCGTCCCACGACGCTCGGCGGGCATCAGTGGTCTACGGCCGATGGCGAGAACTGCACCGTCTACACGCGTGACGGCAATGTGTACACGGGTGTGGTTCTTAACACCGAGCCTTCGGCGCACGTGGCCGACGAGCCGGTCAAGACCATCGAGAAGAACATGGAAATCCTGCTCGATGAGAATGTCGACAGCAAGGACGATGTGCTTGAGCTGGGCATTCAGACCGGCGACATCATCGCTATGGATCCGCGTACCACGGTGACGGAGAGCGGCTACATCAAGAGCCGCTTCCTGGATGACAAGCTGTCGGCGTCGATTCTGCTGGGTCTGGCCCGCGCTGTTGCTGACGGCGAGGTGTCGCTTTCGCGCAAGGTGTCGCTGCTCTTTACCGTGTACGAGGAGGTCGGCCACGGCGGTGCTTTCGTGCCGGCCGACACGCGCGAGATGATTAGCGTTGACATGGGCTGCGTGGGCGACGACCTGGGCTGCACCGAGCGCATGGTGTCGATTTGCGCCAAGGATTCGGGTGGCCCCTACAACTACGATCTGGTGACCACGCTGTCCAATATCGCGCGCGAGCTTGAGCTCGATTATGCCATCGACGTGTACCCGCACTACGGCTCGGACGTTGAGGCCACGCTCTCGGCCGGCTACGACATCCGTCACGGCCTGATCGGCCCCGGCGTGTACGCGAGCCACAACTACGAGCGCAGCCACATGGACGGCGTGCGCAACACCTTTGAGCTCGTCCGCGCCTACGTCCAGCGCTAACGATGCAGCGGCCTCGGCTGATATGGCAGTACCGACCGAGGCCGTCCTCTCTAAGTTGCGGTGAAATAGGGACTGTTTGGCGGTTTTAAACGCATAAGCAGTCCCTATTTCACCGCAACTTATGAAGGGGGTGGGACTACTTGATGGCGGCAGTCACGGTGCCGCCGCCCAGAACGATGTCGCCGCGGTAGATAATGACTGCCTGGCCGGGGGCGATGGCTCGCTGCGGCTCGTCAAAAGTTAGCAGCATTTGCCCGTCTTCGCCGCGCGTAAGGGTTGCTGCCTGGTCTTTCTGACGGTAACGGTACTTGGCGCCCACGCGAATGCCGCCGGCATCGAGTTCTGCCTCCATGCGGTCGGCAGGGGCGCTCCAGATCCAGTCGTCGGCCGTGAGTGCTGTGGCCGTTAGGTCCTCGGCCTCGCCCAGATGCACGGTGTTGTTGGCGGCATCGACGCCCGTCACATACACGGGATGCGCCATCGCGACGCCCAAGCCCTTGCGCTGGCCGATGGTATAGCGCAACGCGCCGTTATGGCGTCCGACCACGCTGCCGTCGCGCCACACAATGTCGCCCGGTGCAGCGGGATGTCCGCAGCGGCGCTCGATATAGCCCGCGTAGTCACCGTCTGGAATAAAGCAGATGTCCTCGCTTTCGGCCTTCTGGGCGTTGGTAAAGCCTTGCTCGGCGGCTATGCGGCGCACGTCGCGCTCTTTGTCCAGCCCAGCCAGCGGAAAGATCGTGTGCGCCAGGCGCTCCTGCGTAAGCGAATATAAAAAGTAGCTCTGGTCCTTTTTGGGATCTTCGCCGCGATGCAGCTGCCAGGTGCCGTCTACTGTCTGGCTTGTTTTGGCGTAATGACCCGTTGCGATGTAGTCGCAGCCCATGTCCAGCGCCGCACCGAGCAACGCGCCAAACTTTATGTGGCGGTTGCAGATGATGCACGGGTTGGGCGTCAGCCCCTCCTGGTAGGCGTTCACAAAGCGCTCGATAACGCTGTGGTCGAAGGTTTGCTGCAAGTCGAGCACATGGTGGGGTATCCCCAGACGCTCGGCGACGGCCTTCGCATCGGCGATGTCGCGGTCGACCTTACTCATGCCCGTGGCGGGATCGGGCGCGGGGCAGGTGAGGCGCATGGTGGCGCCGACGCATTCGTAGCCCTGGCTTTTGAGCAGGTACGCGGTCACGCTGGAATCGACGCCGCCGCTCATGGCGACGAGCACGCGCTTGTTGTGCATGGGGAGGTTCTCCTTGGTGGCATGTGGCCAAAAAAGAAAAGCGGCGCGGGAGGCTGGTTCCGCGCCGCAGACATTGTAGCAAGTTCGGGCGTCTCGTGGGACACCCTGATTGGATGGGCTCAGACTGCCGGGAGAGAGAGGAGACCGGCTCGTCCGTGGGCTCAACCTATGGGCGACAGGCCCTAGTCCTGGAAGAGCGCCGTGGACAGGTAGCGCTCGCCGGTGTCGGCAAGCAGGGCCACGATGGTCTTGCCCACGTTCTCGGGGCGCTTGGCCAGCTGCAGTGCGGCCCACACGGCGGCGCCGGACGAAATGCCCACGAGCACGCCCTCCTTGTGGCCCACGGCGCGGCCGGTGGCAAAGGCGTCGTCGTTCTCGACGGGGATGATCTCGTCATAGACTTTGGTGTCGAGAACGTCGGGCACAAAACCGGCGCCGATACCCTGGATCTTGTGCGGGCCGGCTTGGCCCTTGGAGAGCACCGGGGAAGTGGCGGGCTCGACGGCGACGACCTTGATTTCGGGGTTCTGCTCCTTAAGGAACTCACCCACGCCGGTCACGGTGCCGCCGGTTCCAACGCCGGCGACGAAGATGTCGACCTCGCCGTCGGTGTCATCCCAGATCTCGGGGCCGGTCGTGGCCTTGTGGATGGCGGGGTTGGCGGGGTTCACAAACTGGCCGGCGATGATGCTGTTTGGCGTCTCCTTCTGCAGTTCCTCGGCCTTGGCGATGGCGCCCTTCATGCCCTTGGAACCGTCGGTGAGCACGAGCTGTGCGCCATATGCCTGCATAAGCTTGCGGCGTTCGACGGACATAGTCTCGGGCATGGTGATGATCACCTTGTAGCCGCGAGCCGCCGCCACCGAGGCGATGCCGACGCCGGTGTTGCCACTCGTGGGTTCGATGATGGTGTAGTCGCCGCCGCGCACGAGCTTGCCGGCCTTCTCGGCCTCGTCGATCATGTTCTTGGCGACGCGGTCTTTGACGGAGCCGGCGGGGTTGAAGTATTCCAGCTTGACGAGCACGCGGGCCTTGAGGTCCTCATCGGCCTCAAAGTGAGTGAGCTCCAGAAGCGGAGTGTGGCCGATAAGCTGATCGATGGACGTGTAAACATTGCTCATGGTGAACCTCCAAAGTGTTCAAATGACTGGATACCGTGTGGTTTTACGGTGTGTGTAGCAGCGAAACCCACAAACCTTATGGGTTGTTCGTTTTGCTGTTGGCAAGCATAGTAGACAGTAAAGCCTAGTAACGCAATAGGAAATAGAAGATTATTACGAGTCGATTAACCATCTTGACCGGAACGGGTATTTTCAAAACCAATATTTCGGCTAGAATTTCTACGGACTAAATGACCGAAAGGCAGCACTATACATGTTGGTTTCTACTAAGGGCAGATATGCCCTGCGCGTTATGGTCGACCTGGCCGAGCACCAGGCGGCCGGTCGCATCCCGCTCAAAGAGATCGCGGCGCGCCAGGGGATTTCCGAGAAATATCTGGAGAACATCTTGGCCTGTCTCTTATACACATCTCCGAGCCCACGAGACGCTACGCTATC
>CABRIC010000077.1 GCA_902470905.1 uncultured Collinsella sp.
AGATAGCGTAGCGTCTCGTGGGCTCGGAGATGTGTATAAGAGACAGGTCTACGGCTTTGCCATGGCGCTCGGTCTGCTGGACCAAAAGCTCCATGCCGAGACCACGGTGGAGGCCGCCGGCGAGCAGGCCGATATCCTGCACCCCGGCGTGCCGTACAAGCTGCGCGTTGCCATCGAGCGCGAGGCTCGCGCCATGAGCGGCTACCGTTACGGCCGCGACCTGGCCAACGAGTTTATGGATACGCTCGAGGGCGCGCCCAAGGGTGATATCCGCGGTGCCATGGCGCTGCTCATCGACAAGCAGGACGATCCGCGCCGCGTTGAGGTCTACTCGGCGCTGCAGGATCTGGTGCTGGCCGGAGGTCACTAGATGGAGCTCACGGACCGCTCTGGTTACTTTGCGGGTCCCGGTATGCTCGGCGGCTCCTTTGGCGATGCCTCGCGCGCAAGCGACGAGGCCGCCGAGGGCGTCGCCGACCCCTGCCTGGGCCATGCGCCCGACCAGGTGGTCTTCTATGAGCTCACGCGTAAGTTTGTGGAGACCGAGGAAGACGTTCCCCAGGAGGCCTGCGACGTGCTGTACTACACGCTCGCCGTGGGCCACCACACCGGCGTGCTCGATTGCTTTGAGCCGCGCCTGTCGGTGCCGGTGGATGTCTTCTATTCGCTCGTCGATGCGCTGCCGGAGGGGGAGGCCAAGACCAAGTTCGAGGCCATCCGCTCCTTTGGCGAGTGCCAGCTTGACAAGGCGGCGGTGCCGTCGCTGCTCGAGGCCTGCGACACGCTGCTCGACGAGCGCGGTTTTCGCGGCTCGGCCAAGGCCGGCATCTCGGTGTTCGACGACGACTTTGGCTTGCATGCCCAGCAGGTCGCGTTTCTGATGAAGTTCCGCGATCTGGTTGAGCGCGTGCGCGATGTGTCGGGCGTGTACCTGACGGGAAGGTTGCAGTAATGGGTCGCGTTGTGGATGGACGTGTGAACGGCGCCCCGTTTGCGGGTATCGTGCTCACGGCGGGAAGCGTGCTGCGTGCCGACGATGCCGCCGGCCCCGTGCTCTCCAAAAAGATGGAGGACGCGCCCATTGCCGGTTGGTACACCATCGACGGTGGCCAAACGCCCGAGGACGACATCATCGAGGTCAAGCGCGGGCGTCCGCCTCGCCTGGTCTTGGTCGATGCCGCCGACATGGCGCTGCCCGTCGGGTCTATCCGCCTGCTCGATAAGCGCGATGTGGCCCGCGAGTCGATGTTCACCACGCATTCGCTCCCTTTGTCGATTCTGATCGAGGAAATCGAGCAATCGTGCGAAGATATCGTCTTCATAGGGATTCAGCCGGGCGATACGGAGTTTTACAACCCTATGTCCCCGGAGGTCTTTGACGCCGTCGACGCCGTGTACGACGCCGTGGCCGCCAACGACTTTTCCCACTTTGTCCGCTTGGGACAAGAGCAATAGGAGCGCTTGTCCCTGCTGATTAGGAAAGAAGTGATTGACATGGCAGATTCCAAGGCAGAATATCCCGCTCCCGATTGCCTGGCGCCCGCCGCGATCGAGGCCAAGACCGAGGCCGCCGGCGTGACCAAGGCCAACCTGCCGGTCGCAAAGGCCTTTCTGTTGGCAATGTTCGCCGGCGCGTTCATTGCCTTCGGCGGCCTGTTCTTTACCGTGTTCTTGAGCGATAGCACGCTGGGCTGGGGCGCCCAGCGCGTCGTGGGCGGCCTGTGCTTTTGCCTGGGCCTGGTGCTGGTGCTGGTGTGCGGCGCCGAGCTGTTTACTGGCAATTCGCTTATGGTCTGCGCACTCAAGAGCAAAAAGATCACCCTGGTCCAGATGCTCAAGGCTTGGGTCGTCGTATGGGTCGGTAACTTTGTCGGTGCCCTGTTCATCGTCTTTTTGGTGTACATGGCCGGCATTTACAAGCTCAACGGCGAGGCGGTCGCCAATTCCATGGTGAGCGTCGCCGCCGGCAAGGTGACGATCGACTGGGTGACGATCTTCTTCCGCGGCATCCTGTGCAACATCTTTGTGTGCCTGGCCGTGTGGATCGGTACCGCCGGCAAGACCGTGGTCGATAAGGTTGTTGGCATTCTGCTGCCCATCGCCGCCTTTGTGGCCTGCGGTTTTGAGCACTGCGTTGCCAACATGTACTTTTTGCCCATGGGTGCCGTGATGCAGGCGTGCGGCTACGGTGCCGACGTCGCCGGTGCCGATGCGCTCAACGCCGCGGGCATTGCGTTTAACCTGTCCGCCGCCACGTTGGGCAACATCGTGGGCGGCGCGCTTCTGGTCGCGCTCGGCTACTGGTTTATCTACGCCAAGAAGTCCGAGGCGTAAGGTATCGCCTGTTTGACGTTGGGCCTCCCGCGGGGCGTTGCCGTGCGGGAGGCTTTTTTGGCCTGGGGCTCGTTCCCGGGCTGTTGGTCTGTTGTGTTTGGCTTGTGAAAGGGGTAATCGAGATGGCATCTGCTGTGAAGCGTGACGGTCGCGCCGTGGTGACCACATGCGGGGGATGCTATGCCGATTGCGCCTTTGCGGCACGCGTTGAGGACGGTCGCGTGGTGGCTGAGTTGCCGGTGCCGGGGCATCCGTGCGCGGCGCGCGCCCTGTGCGCCCGCGGACGGCATCGCCTGGCAATGCCGTTTGACGAGCGCGACCGCATCGTGCACCCCATGCGACGCCGCCGGGATGGCTCGGGGTTTGATGCGATTACCTGGGACGAGGCGTTTGCTCAGATTGCCGAGCGTCTTTTGGGGATTGTTGACGAGTGCGGGCCTCGTGCGCTGGGCATGACGCTCGGCGTTCCCTCGTTCGACCGCTACTGGGCCTATCGCCTTATGCATGCGCTGGGTTCGCCCAACGTGTACGGTGCCGATGGCGCCTGCGAGGTAAGCCGTCTCACCGGTTGGGAGCACAGCCTGGGCTACAGCCCCGCCTCCGACCTGGCGCGTACCGATTGCATCATGTACCTGGGGCGTTCCATCGTCGATTCGTCGACGATGGGGACCGTTGATGCGCTCAACGATGCCCGTCGCCGTGGGGCGAAGATTATCGTGGTCGACCCCCGGCGCAGTGGCTCGGCCGCTATTGCCGATCGCTGGCTCCGCGTGCGTCCGGGCTGCGACTTGGCGCTGCTGTTGGGTATTGTCCACGTGTTGATTGCCGAGGGCCTGTACGACCACGAGTTTGTGGACCGCTATACCACGGGTTTTGACGAGCTGGTGCAGGCGGCCCGTGCTTGGACGCCCGAGTGGGCCGAGTCGATGTGCGACGTGCCAGCCGCAGAGATTGTCGCCACGGCGCGCGATCTCGCTGCCGCCGCGCCTGCCGCTGTGGTGGATGCGGGTTTTCATGGTGGCATCGGCATCGCGTATGCCAATAGCACCCAGACCGCACGCGCTATCTGCTTGGTCGATGTGCTGCTGGGCTGCATCGGGCATGCGGGCGGCGCGCTCAATCCGCCCACGCCGCTTGTGTTGGGCGACCTCGATCCCGCACGCTTTGCGATGCCGCCGGTACCGTGCGGGCCCAAGCTGGGGTCCGAGCGCTATCCACTGGTCGATCCGGTGCGCGGCCTGTGCACGACCATCGGCCAGTCGATTCTTGCCGGCGATTTGCGTGGGCTCATCGTCTATGCCAGTAACCCCGGTGCGGGCTATGGCAACGCCGGGGCGTGGCTATCGATTCTGGAACAGCTTGACCTGCTCGTGACGATTGATATTCGCTGGTCCGAGACGGCGCGCGCTTCTGACTTCGTGCTGCCCGATGTGACGTATCTGGAGGCCGACCGCGGCGTGGGAACGGTGATGGGCGTTAACGATTCGCGGGTGTTCTACCGCAACGCCGCGCTGCCTGTGCAGCATGACGACACACGTCCCGGTCGGGAGATTTTTGCCGGTCTGGCGCAGGCGTGTGGCGTGGGCGAGTACTTCGACTTTACGTCCGACGATCTGGCCGCTGCTCAGGTGGCTCCGTTTGGGATTGATCTGGACGAGCTCAAGGAGCGCGGCTGGGCCGACACGGGCGTTGCGCAGCCGTCGCGTACGGGCGAGCCGGTGATTCCCTTGAACGGCGGCAGGATCGCGTTGGCAAGCGACGTATGGGAACGAGCCGGTCTGGGTCGCGTGCCCAACTGGATCGCGCCCATGGTGGAGCCCGGCCCGGGGATGTTTCGTCTCATTAGCGGCAACCGTCCCTTTGAGTCGCATACCTCGCGCAGGCTCGCGGCGGCAGGTGCCGCCGAAGCGGGCTCCGACTTGGACGCCGTGCAGATGAATGCCGATGCCGCCGCTCTCATGGGTATCGCCGATGGCGAGGTCGTCGAGCTTGTGAGCGACATGGGCCGCGATCGCGTGCGCGTGGAGACGACGCCCTATCTGCATCCGGCGTGCATCTTCACCTCGGCCGCCCCCGGTGGGCGTTCGTTTGGCGCCGATGCCGGCGGCGCTCAAGCCTTGGGCGTCGGCCCGCTCGACCATACACCGTTGCGTTGGGACCCGTTGACGGGCGCCGCGCTCACTCAGGAAAACGCCGTTCGCGTGGAAAAGATCGCGGCGCGCGAGGATAATAGCGATTGATTGACTCAGCCGATCGAATTGGCTGATAGTTTGACGTTCGAACGATTGATTCACCTTTGGTTTTGAAAGGCCGCACATGAGCGATAGCCAGAACATGTCCGATGAGGTACGCGCCCGCCTTCGCGCTATTCCTTCCGTCAACGAGCTGCTTGCCGAGTGGCCGGTGGTGAAGGCGGCGGGGGAGACCTGCGACGCGGTGGTCCATGCTGCCGTGACGGCCGAGCTCGACGAGGAGCGCGCCGCCATTCGCGCCGGTGCCGCCCCGCGCTCTAAGCGCGACCTGGCCTCGGCCATTGAATTTCGTGCGCACCGCTCCGCGCTGCCGAGCCTGCGTCCCGCCGTCAACGCCACGGGTGTGGTTATCCATACCAACTTGGGCCGCGCCCCGCTCGCGGAGTCGGTCGCCAAGGCCGTGGCCGAGGTTGCGCGCGGGTACAGCACGCTCGAGTACAGTGTGGACACCTGTTCGCGCGGATCGCGCAAAGAGCATGCCGCGCAGCTCATCCGCTCGCTCACCGGTGCCGAGGACGCGCTCGTGGTCAACAACAACGCCGCCGCGGTACTGCTGGTGCTGGCGACCCATGCCGCAGGCAAGGAGGTCATCGTCAGCCGCGGCGAGCTTGTCGAGATCGGCGGCAGCTTCCGCATCCCCGATGTCATGGCGGCTTCGGGCGCCAAACTCGTCGAGGTCGGCGCCACCAACCGCACGCATTTGGACGACTATGAGCGCGCCATCACGCCCGATACGGCGATGATCCTCAAGGTCCATCCTTCCAACTATCGCATCGAGGGCTTTCACGAGGAGGTGGGCTCTCGGGAGCTTGCCGCTCTGGCCCACAAGCATGGCCTGCTGTTCTACGAGGACCAGGGGTCGGGCGCGCTGTTGCCCGACGACATCTTGGTGCGCGGCGGCGAAGAAACCACGCCGGCTTCGGTTTTGGCAGGGCTCGATCTGGTGTCGTGCTCGGGCGATAAACTGCTCGGTGCCGCACAAGCGGGCATTATTATGGGCCGTCGCAATCTGGTCCAGGCCTGTGGGTCACATCCGCTTATGCGCGCCCTACGCCCGGGCAAGCTCGCGCTGACGGCGCTCGAGGCCACGCTGCGTATCTACATGGACGGCGCCGATGTTGCCCATCGCGATATTCCGGTGCTCAGCATGCTTACGCTGCCGCAGGCCCATTTGGAGCGACGTGCCCGCAAGCTGCGCGATCGTATGGTCGCCGGGCTCGATAAGGCTGGCTACCCGTGTGCCGTTCAGGTGGAGATCGTCGAGGAATCGTCGACCCCTGGTGGCGGCTCGCTGCCTACCGTGGAGCTGCCCACCATGTGCGTTGCCGTGCGCCTCGTCGATGAGCGTCTTTCCGTTGACGCACTCAAGCGCTCGCTCGTCCAAGATTTCGACACGCCGGTCGTCACGCGCGCCTCGCACAATCGCGTCCTGTTTGACGCTGTCTCTTATACACATCTGACGCTGCCGACG
>CABRIC010000078.1 GCA_902470905.1 uncultured Collinsella sp.
TACACAAGGAGTATCGTCGGCAGCGTCAGATGTGTATAAGAGACAGGTTATAATCGCCTAGAACATTAATTGGAAACGGGACGGGAGCCATACATGCGCCAGGGTTTCGACAACGCGAAGTATATCGAGCTGCAGGCTGCTCACATTAAGGAGCGCATCTCGCAGTTTGGCGGCAAGCTCTATTTGGAGTTTGGCGGTAAGCTGTTCGATGACTATCATGCGAGCCGCGTGCTGCCGGGTTTTGAACCGGACAGCAAGTTCCGCATGCTCAAGAGCATCGCCGACGATGTCGAGGTTATCATCGCGATCAACGCGAACCACATCGAGAAAAACAAGGCTCGTGGTGACCTCGGCATTACCTATGACGAGGATGTGCTGCGCCTGGTTGACCTGTTCCGCGGCAACGGCTTTGCCGTCGCGGCTGTGGTCATCACCCAGTACGCCGGCCAGCCCGCTGCCGATGTATTCCGCAACCGCCTGAACGCGCTCGGTATTCCCGCCAAGCTGCACTATCCCATCGAGGGGTATCCGCACGACGTCGACCTGATCGTGTCCGACGACGGCTATGGCAAGAATGAGTTTGTCGAGACCACTCGTCCGCTCGTCGTGGTCACCGCTCCCGGCCCCGGCTCAGGCAAGCTCGCCACTTGCCTCTCGCAGCTGTATCACGAGCACAAGCACGGCACCGCCGCCGGCTACGCCAAGTTCGAGACTTTCCCGGTCTGGAATCTGCCCCTCACGCATCCGGTCAACATCGCCTATGAGGCAGCAACGGCCGATCTCGACGATGCCAATATCATCGACTCCTTCCACTTGGAGGCCTACAACAAGACCACGGTCAACTACAACCGCGACGTCGAGGCCTTCCCGGTGGTCCGTGCCCTGATGGAAAAGATCCTGGGCAAGAGCCCCTATCAGAGTCCTACGGACATGGGCGTCAATATGGTCGGCTTTGCCATCACCGATGACGATGCCTGCCGCGACGCTTCCAAGATGGAGATCGTCCGCCGCTACTTTACCGCGGTTGAAAATGTGCGCCGTACCGGCGTGGGCGATGAGCAAGTCGACCGTCTCAAGATTATTATGAAGAAAGCCGGCATCGATAAGAACTACTCACCGGCGCGCTCGGCAGCCCTCACCAGGGAGCAGCTGACGGGTGGTCCCGTGGGTGCCATGGTCATGCCCGATGGCTCCGTGGTGACCGGCAAGACTTCCACGCGCCTGGGCGCCGCGAGCTCGCTTATCATGAACGCACTTAAGCATGTCTCGGGCGTCGACCTTGAGCTCGAGGTCATTAGCGATGAAGCGATCGAGCCCATCAGCAAGCTCAAGACGCATTTCCTGGGCAGCAAAAACCCGCGCCTCCACACCGACGAGACGCTTATGGCGCTGTCGATCACCTCGGCCACGAGTGAGACGGCCGCTCGCGTCCTTTCGGGCCTGGAGCAGCTGCGCGGTTGCGATGCCTTCTTTAGCGTGATTATCTCGCCGACGGACGAGACGGTACTGCGCAAACTGGGTATCAACGTGTGCTGCGAGCCCAAGTTTGAGCGCCGCGGTTTCTTCCATCGCTAAGTTTGAAGCACCGCGGTAATTGCATTGCATTTTGGCCGTATCGGGTTAGCGCCCGGTACGGCTTTTTGATCAATAAAGCGCCTATTTCGGCGAAAAATAGCTGTTTACCTGCCTAGAAACAATTTGAGCGGTATACAATAACCGTAACTGTTTCATCCTTAGCGGGATGCCGCATGATGGATATTACCTGCCATCGTGAGGTGTGTCGGTCGCGCACGGCGCGTTAGATGCTCGTGCTCGGTTTGAGGAGGCTGCTATGGCGGGCAAGGGTCGTGCGAGTGTCAACGATATGAAGCGTGTCGAGGTGCTGGTGTTGATGGAGATCGACCAGCAAACCGAAGACAATGGCGGGCCGTATGGTTTCTCGCGCAAAACGCTTGCCGAGCGCGTGGGGGTTTCGCCGTATCGTGTCCGCGCCGCAATCGATCGCTTGGATTCCGAAGGCATGATTGATGTCGTCTCGCGTTATAGCGACGACGGCGGTCAGCTTGCAAATGGCATTTGCCTCACCGAACGTGGCGAGTGGTATCTTGAGGGCGTCCGTACCGGCATGCTCGTTCAAGAGATGCTTGAGGACGAGGTTGCTGATCGATAGCAGCATGTAACCCTTGCCATAGCGACGCCGCCTGGGAAACCGGGCGGCGTTTTGTTTCAAGATTGAGAAATGCAATCGCACGCGAGAAAAATTGCGAACGGTCCGCGGCGCGAGTATTACAATGAAGACCCGTAAGATGTGGATAAACAACTTCTACGGGAAGCGCAGGTAACTCAATATGACCAAGCATGTGTTCGTAACCGGTGGCGTGGTTTCGTCCCTGGGCAAGGGTATCACCGCGGCCTCGCTGGGCCGTCTGCTCAAGTCGCGTGGCTACAAAGTAACGATGCAGAAGGCCGATCCGTATCTGAACGTCGACCCCGGTACCATGAGCCCCTTCCAGCATGGTGAGGTCTTCGTTACCGAGGATGGTTACGAGTCCGACCTGGACCTGGGTCATTACGAGCGCTTTATTGATGAGAACCTGACCCGCGATTCCAACTTTACGACCGGCGCCATCTATAAGAGCTTGATCGCCCGCGAGCGTCGCGGCGACTTTTTGGGCGGTACCGTGCAGGTGATTCCTCACGTCACCAATGCCATTAAGGACAAGTTCCGCCGCATCGAGGAGCAGACCGGCTCCGATGTAGTCATCACCGAGCTGGGCGGCACGATCGGCGACATCGAGTCCCAACCGTTTGTCGAGGCCATCCGTCAGTACCGCAAGGAGGCCGGCCCCGAGAACGTCTGCTACATCCACGTGTCGCTCGTTCCCTATATCGCCGCCGCCCACGAGGTCAAGACCAAGCCCACGCAGCATTCCGTCAAGGAGCTCCGCAGCTTTGGCATCCAGCCCGATATCATCGTGCTGCGCTCCGACCACCATATCGATGACGCTATCCGCGGAAAGATCGCAAGCTTCTGCGACGTCGACACCGATTGTGTCTTTACCAACGAGGACTGCGCGAGCATTTACGATGTTCCGCAGCTGCTTGCCGAGCAGGACTTTGACCTGCGCATTTGCGAGCGCCTGGGTCTGGACCCGCGTGAGCGCGACATGAGCGAGTGGAATGAGTTCCTGCGCAAACAGAATCACGCCAACCATCACGCCGACAAGGTGAAGATCGCCGTCGTGGGCAAGTACACGCAGCTGCCCGATGCGTACCTGTCGGTTATCGAGGCCCTGCACCATGCGGGCGTCTTCTACGATCGCCATGTGGACGTCCAGCTGGTCGACGGCGAGAGCCTCGACGAGCAGAATGTCTCCGAGGTTCTGGGCGACGCCTCGGGCATCCTGGTCCCCGGCGGCTTTGGCAAGCGCGCCCTGGAGGGCAAGATCCTCGCGGCCGAGTTTGCCCGTGAGCACAAGATTCCGTATCTGGGCATTTGCCTGGGTATGCAGGTGGCCGTGTGCGAGTTCGCCCGCAACGTCGTCGGCCTTGCCGGCGCCAGCTCCTCCGAGTTCGATCCGGACGGCCCGTTTAGCGTCATCGATCTGATGAGCTCGCAGGAGGACGTGACCGAGAAGGGCGGCACCATGCGCCTGGGCGCCTATCCGTGCAAGCTCGCCGCCGATACCCTTGCTCGCGAGGCATATGGCGAGGAGCTCGTCTACGAGCGTCACCGTCATCGCTTTGAGTTCAACAACGCCTTCCGTGACCAGCTCGAGGACGCCGGCTTGGTTATCTCGGGTCTGTCGCCCGACGAGCGCCTGGTCGAGATGGTCGAGCTGCCGCTCGACGTGCATCCGTGGTATGTGGCAACCCAGGCTCATCCCGAGTTCAAGAGCCGCCCGACCAACCCGCAGCCGCTGTTCCGCGAGTTCGTGCGCGCTTCGATCGGCCAGCACGAGGGTGTCGACCGTCTGCAGGTGACGCCCATGAACCTCGCTACGGACTAAGGGTGCCGGCGAATAAGGAACATACCGAAGCTACTCCCTCGTCGCTCGCCGTGGCGGCGGGGGAGTATCTCGATTACCTCGCGGTCGAGCGGGGTTTGGCGCGCAACACGATTGCGGCCTATCGTCGTGACCTGACGACGTACTGCGCCTATCTGGAGCGGGCGGGTATTGTGTCTTTTGAAGAGGTGACCCGTCAGGTCGTGGAGGGCTTTGTCGCCGACCGTCGCGATGGGGGCTATTCGGATGCCTCGGTGGAGCGTGCGCTTGCGGCCGTGAAGGGCCTACATGCCTTTTTGGTGCGCGATGGGGCTGTGGCCCAAAATCCAACGGCGGCGTTGCGCCTGCCTAAAAAGGCTGAGCGTTTGCCGGAGTATCTATCGGTGGAGGATGTCTCGGCGCTGCTCGATCAAGACTTCCCCGAGGGCGAGATGGGCTTGCGCGACCATGCCATCTTGGAAGTGCTCTACGGATGCGGTTTGCGTGTGAGCGAGTTGGTGGGGCTCGATGTGGGCGATATCCATATCGACGATGGCTTTGTGCTCGTTCGCGGTAAGGGCTCGAAGGAACGCCTGTCCCCGCTGGTAGGAAGCGCGGCGCGAGCTCTGACGCTTTATGTAACTGAGGGGCGTTCTCGCTTGGCGGCCCATGCCCGCGGAACCGAGACCTCGGCGGTCTTTTTAAATAAGAACGGCCGCCGTCTGTCGCGCCAGGGCATCCATGCCATCTGTGAGCGCTACGGGCGCCAGGTGGGACTGGTGGGGCTCCATCCCCATACCTTGCGCCACTCCTTTGCCACCCACATGCTCGCGGGCGGTGCCGACCTGCGTGTGCTGCAGGAGATTTTGGGCCATGCCGATATTTCGACCACGCAGGTCTACACGCATGTCGACCGAACGCAACTGACCGAGGTCTATCTGGCGGCGCATCCGCTAGCACATCGCTAGCACCTCGCTGACCTGCATATTTATAAATATTAAATGGGACGGGTCCCAGATTGCCGAGACGCACTTTTGCGCGCATGGGCAATCTGGGGCCCGTCCCATTTTTCGCCAGACACCGACGCGGTGGTGGGCCGTGTGTACCGCTGTCTCTTATACACATCTGACGCTGCCGACGATACTCCTTGTGTA
>CABRIC010000079.1 GCA_902470905.1 uncultured Collinsella sp.
CGAGATCTACACAAGGAGTATCGTCGGCAGGTCAGATGTGTATAAGAGACAGGGTTAGCGCTGGGCGGCGTCCTCGAGGAGGGCGTCCCAGATGGCGAGCGCCGCGGCTGCTTCGGCTACGGGGACGGCTCGGGGGACGATGCAGGGATCGTGGCGGCCGTGGACCGAGAGCTCGGCATTTTCCATGGCGTCCATGTCCACGGTCTGCTGCTCACGACCGATGGAGGGCGTCGGCTTCACGGCCATACGCCACATGACGGGTGCGCCGGTGGAGATGCCGCCCAGGATGCCGCCGGCGTTGTTGGACTCGACCGCAATCTCGCCGGTCTCGGCATCTACGCGGTACGGATCGTTGTTCTCGCTGCCGCGCATAGCGGCCACGGCAAAGCCCATGCCAAACTCCACACCTTTAACGGCGGGAATGCCAAACGCGATTTGTGCGATGCGGTTCTCGATGCCGTCGAACATGGGGTCGCCGATGCCCGCGGGAAGCCCGTAGATGCCGCACTCCACGATGCCACCGATGCTGTCGAGCTCGTCGCGTGCGGCCAGAATCTCCTCGCGCATGCGACCGGCAGCTGCGGCGTCAATGCAGGGCAGGTCGTTTGTAAGGGTCGCCTTGCGGTCGGCCTCGCGATAGACCATGTCGTCCATGGGCAGGTCGGAGATACCGCCGATTTGCGCGACGTGCGCCATGACCTTGATGCCACGGGCCTCGAGCGCCTGCAGCGCGATGCCGCCGGCGATGCATAGGGGGGCCGTCAGACGACCGGAGAAGTGTCCGCCGCCGGCGACGTCGTGCATGTTGTGGTACTTCACGCGCGCCGGAAAGTCTGCGTGCCCGGGGCGGGGCTTGCGGCGCAGCTCGGAATAGTCCTTGGAGCGCGTGTTGGTGTTCTCGATGATCGCTGCGATGGGTGCGCCGGTGGTGTGCCCATCGACCACACCGGCAATGATATGCGCGGCGTCGGCCTCACGGCGCTTGGTTGCGGTCTCGTCGCGACCGGGGGCGCGACGGTCCAAAAAGGCCTGCAGCTGCTCCTGGTCAACGGCGATACCAGCGGGAATGCCGTCGAGTGAGCAGCCGATAGCAGGGGAGTGCGACTGGCCAAAGATGCTCAGATGCAAAACGTTGCCAAAGGTCGAGGACATGCTATTCCTCCTCGAGCGTGACCTTGCCGCCCAGCAGGCGGTAGTGGTCAAAGAAATCGGGATAGGACTTGTTGACGGCCTCGGCGCCGTGGATCACGACATCGCCGGTAGCACGGCTCGCGGC
Source organism: uncultured Collinsella sp. (assembly GCA_902470905.1). GTDB lineage: Bacteria > Actinomycetota > Coriobacteriia > Coriobacteriales > Coriobacteriaceae > Collinsella. The sequence continues at coordinate 1,277 of CABRIC010000079.1, forward strand.
GATGGCGGCCATCATGGCGATGCGGTGGTCGTTGTGCGAATCGACCTCGCCGCCGGTAAAGGCGTCGACACCCTTGATGATGAGGTCGTCACCGGCAATGCGTACCTGCGCCCCCAGTGCGGTGAGCTCGCGGGTGGTAGTGGCCAGACGGTCGGATTCCTTGATGCGCAGGCGGGCGCAATCGCGGATAAACGTGCGGCCTTGCGCCAGCGATGCCACGGCCGAGATTACGGGCACCAAGTCGGGGATGTCGTGCGCGCTCATCTCAAAGCCGGCGAGCTTGTCGGACTGCACGGTGGCGGCGTTAGTGGAGCGCACGATGCGAGCGCCAAAGCGCGAAAGCGCGGCGAGCACGTTGCGGTCGCCCTGCGCGGAGCTGAGCGACACACCCTCGACGGTGATGGGGTCGGAGCCGATGGCGCCGGCACACAGCCAAAAGGCGGCGTTGGACCAGTCGCCTTCGACGGCCACGCTGCCAGGCGTGCGGTAGGAGCCGCTGTTCACGCGGAAGTTCGTGACCTCGGGCTGGCCGTCCTTGGCCGGAATACGCTCGACGTTGACCTCGACTCCGAAGGCCTTCATGGCCTGGATGGTTAGGTTGATATAGGGGCGGCTCTCGATAAGGCCGGTCACCTGCACGCAGGAGGGCTGGGCCAGAAGTGGGGCTGCCAGCAGCAGACCGGAGATGTACTGCGAGCTCACGTTACCCGGCAGGATAAAGGTGCCCGGGCGCATGCGGCCGCTTGTCTTGAGCGGAAAACCGCCCAGGCCCTGCAGGTCGCAGCCGGCGGCTATGATTTCGTCGGAGAGCGGGGAGAGGGGGCGTGCGCCCAGACGGCCCTGTCCCACAAAGGTCGCCTCTGCCCCCAGCGCGCAGGCGACGGGCAGCATAAAGCGGAGCGTGGAGCCGCTCTCGCCGCAGTCGAGCGTGCCGCCGGCAAGTGCCTTGAGCAGACCAAACTCAATACTCTTCATGGTGGGATGGACCTGGAAGCCGTCCTCGACGGTCTCGATGCGGGCGCCCAGGGCCGTGAGGCAGCGTACCGTGGCTTCGATATCGGCGCAGGTGGTGTTGCAAGTGACGTGCGTCTCGCCGTTGGCGAGTGCGGCGCAGATGATGAGGCGGTGCGCCATCGACTTGGACGCGATGGCAGGAACGGTGCCCTTGAGCGGGGAGGGGGTGATGCGGGCTAGCATGCTAATGCGTCTCCCTTCTGGCCGAGGCCCTCGGCAATTAATTCATGGAAGGTTGAAAGCGGCGTGCGGTCGATGCTGCAGCGGCCAATGCCGTGCGGAATCACCAGATCGATGGTGTCGCCGGCGCGTTTTTTGTCGTGCAGCGCCTCGGCAAAGATGGCGTCGGCGGATAGCTCGCAGCGGGTCTTGAGGCCATGACGGGCGCAGAGCTCTTCGATGCGCGCGGGCAGTGCAGCGTCACAAACGCCATGCAGGGCTGCGGCACGCGTGATGATGCCCATGCCAATCGACACGCAGCTGCCGTGTCCCAGCTCAAAGTGCTCGCAGGCTTCGACGGCATGTCCGGCGCTGTGCCCAAAGTTGAGAAGCTTGCGCTGGTTGGTCTCGCGCTCGTCGGCAACGACCACGGCGCGCTTAATGTCGATGTTACGGGCGATGATGAGCGCCACACGGGCCACGTCCCGGTTAAGCAGCTCCAGCGTGAGCGGGGTTTTCTCCAGTTCGGCGAAAAGCTCCGGATCGGCAATCACGGCGTGCTTGACGACCTCGCCGCAGCCGTCGGCGAACTGCTCGGGCGTGAGGGTGGCCAGGCACCCTACGTCGGCGATAACCACGCTCGGCTGCCAAAAGGCTCCGGCGAGATTTTTGCCGGCGGGCAGGTCGATGGCCGTCTTGCCGCCCACCGACGAGTCCACCATGGCGAGCAGACTCGTGGGGATCTGCACAAACTTGCAGCCGCGCATGTAGGTGGCGGCCACAAAGCCGGCCACGTCGCCCACGACGCCGCCGCCGAGCGCCACGATCACGTCGGAGCGCGAAAGCTCATGCTCGGCAGCAAACTCCAAGATGTTGATGTAGGTCTCTGCGCGCTTGTGTACCTCGCCGGCCTCGAAGGTGTAGATGCTTACCTCGTAGCCTGACGCCTCCAGGCTCTGTTTGACAGGCATCTGGTAGAGCGGACCCACGTTGGTGTCCGTCACGATGACGGCGCGAGTGCCTCCGGCGGTGGCGCGAACGAGCGGTCCTGCCTGCTCCAGCAAGAAAGTGCCCACGTGGACCTGGTAGGGGCGTGCGGTGTCGATATCGATGGTAATCGCCATAAGCTATGGTCCTTTCGACCTGGCGTGATGGATGGTCTAGTGGGCGCTCTCGTCGTCGAGCGCGCGCTTGATGCGGTCGCCCTCGGCAAGGAGATTCTCCAAATAGCGCTGATCGCGGTCCTTGAGCGCGTGGCTGTAGGCGCCGAGCGCATCGATCAGGTGGTCGATCTCGAAGGCAAGCGCGTCGGCGTCGTCAATCATGAGTTCGGACCACATCTGCGGGTTGAGGTGGGCCACGCGGGTGAGATCGCGGTAGCTACCGGCCGAAAAGCCGTGGTGGACCTGGGCGGTGGGGCTCTTTACGTAGGCGTTGGAGACAACGTGCGCGAGCTGGCTCGTAAAGGCGATCACGCGGTCATGCTCGGCGGCGGTGGTCACGCTGAACTTGCCAAACCCTAAGGGGCGCACCATTTCGCGCACCTGGCCTAAAAGCTCGAGCTTAAGGGCGTCGTCCACCGCGGGCGGTACGAGCACGAGCGGTGCGCCCTGGAACAGGTCGGCGCGGGAGTGCGCGTAGCCCGAGAACTGCGTGCCCGCCATGGGGTGTGCGCCCACAAAGTAAAAGCCGTGCTCTCGTGCGAGCTCAAAGGCCCGCTCACACACAATGCCCTTGACGCCCACGGTGTCGATCACCACAGGACCCATGATGGCTTCGGTGTCGGTGGCGTCGGCGAGCGCCTGGGCGTGGGCTTCGAGCCACTCGATGCATCCTTTAGGATAGCAGGCAAGGACGATGATGTCGCACTCGCCGAGCGTCTCGTCGTTGAGCTCGCCGGCAACGGTACCCATGCTGGCGGCCGTCATCACGTCATCGTCGGGGTCCCAAGCAAGCACGCGAACGCCCGCCTGCGCATAGCCGCGGGCAAAGCTGCCGCCGATGAGGCCCAGGCCTACGATGCCGGCGCACTTGGGGCCACCCTGGTTAACGCGTGCGTTTCTCACCGTACCCATGGGCTACTCCTGAACGGTCTCTTGGCAGACGACCTCGCGGATGGCGCGGATGCGGCGCATGGTGTCGTCGAATTGGTCGGGGGTGAGGGCCTGGGCACCGTCGGACCAAGCGTGGCTCGGGTCGTCGTGGACCTCGATCTCCAGACCGTTGGCACCGCATGCCGTCGCGGCGAGCGCCATGGGCTCGACATAGCGGGTGTAGCCGGTGGCGTGGCTGGGGTCGGCGACGACGGGCAGGTGCGACAGGTGGTGCAGCACCGGCACGGCGTTGAGGTCGAAGGTGTTGCGGGTGCGGGTCTCGAAGGTGCGGATGCCGCGCTCGCACAGGATGACGTTGTCGTTGCCCTCGCTCATGATGTACTCGGCAGCCATGAGCAGCTCGTCGACGGTGCCGGACATGCCGCGCTTAAGCAGGACCGGGGTCTTGGTCTTGCCGACCTCCTTGAGCAGGGGGAAGTTCTGGGCGTTGCGAGCGCCAATCTGCATGACGTCAATCTTCTTGTCGAGGAAGACCTGTACCTGTCTCTTATACACATCTGACGCTGCCGACGATACTCCTTGTGT
>CABRIC010000080.1 GCA_902470905.1 uncultured Collinsella sp.
GGCCGATTTCCGCAGCTATGTCGACGCCTGGGAGAAGCTCACGAACAGCTACGGCGACCAGGAGACCTGGAACCGCAAGGCCCTGCTCAACACCGCCTCCTCGGGCTGGTTCTCGAGCGACCGCACCATTCGCGAGTACCGCGACGAGATCTGGCACGCGTAAAGGCGCGCGAACTCCCCTATGCCAGCACGGCATTATTCGACGGGCGTGACGTTGCGCCGCGCCCGTCGCTAATGGGTTTAGGAACATCGATGACAGAAGGAGAAATCGATGAGTAAGAAAGAATGCATCGCGATGCTCCTCGCAGGAGGACAGGGCAGCCGATTGGGGGCACTTACCCAAAAGATCGCTAAGCCGGCGGTTAGCTTTGGTGGCAAGTTCCGCATTATCGACTTTTCGCTCTCCAACTGCTCCAACTCGGGCATCGACACGGTGGGCGTTCTGACGCAGTATCGCCCCTACCTGCTGCATGCCTATGTGGGCTCTGGCGAGGCCTGGGATCTGGACAGCCGCGACGGCGGCGTCTCGATCCTGCCGCCGTACGAGACGCAGACCGGTGGCGCCTGGTATGCGGGCACGGCCGACGCCATTACCCAGAACCTCGACTACATCAAGGCCAACGACCCCAAGTACGTCCTGATTCTTTCGGGCGATCACCTGTATCGCATGGATTACCGCAAGATGCTCAAGACGCACATTGAGAACAACGCCGACCTCACGGTGAGCGTTATGCCCGTGCCGTGGGAAGAGGCCAGCCGCTTTGGCATCCTGACCACCGACCCCGAGGACGGCCGCATCACCAAGTTCACCGAGAAGCCCGATAAGCCCGATTCGAACCTCGCCTCCATGGGCATCTACATTTTCTCGGCCGACGTGCTGATCGAGGCGCTCGAGGAGGACGCTCTGGACCAGCGCTCGAGCCACGACTTTGGCAAGGACATCATCCCCAAGCTGCTCGGCGAGAACAAGCGCCTGTACAGCTACGAGTTCCACGGCTTTTGGAAGGACGTCGGCACCATCGCCAGCTTCCACGAGACCTCGATGGACCTGCTGGGCAACAACCCCGAGTTCGATCTGTTCGACAAGCACTTCCCCATCATGTCCAACATCACCACGCGTCCGCCGCACTACATTGGCCCGGATGGTCGCCTGGACGACTGCCTGGTCTCCAACGGCTGCAAGATCTACGGTACCGCTCGCCACTCGATCCTTTCGACCGATGTCATCATCGAGGAGCGCGCCGTGGTCGAGGACTCCGTGCTGCTGCCGGGTGCGCACGTTAAGAGCGGAGCGCACATCTGCCGCGCTATTTTGGGCGAGAACTCCACGGTCGAAGAGGGCGTGAAGCTCGGCTCTGTCGATACCACCAAGGATACGGCCGTCGTTGGAAATGACGTCGTTATCGGGAAGGGGGAATGATCCGATGATCAATCGCAAGGCCATCGGTTATATCACCGCTAACTACTCTTCGACCTACGGCAGTGTGCTGCTCAAGGACCGCCCCATCGCGTCCGTTCCGTTTTTGGGCCGCTACCGCCTGATCGACTTCCCGCTGTCCAACATGATGAATGCCGGCATTAAGACCGTCGGCGTCGTCATGCCGGGCAACTACCGCTCGCTGATCGACCACGTGGGCTCGGGCAAGGACTGGGGCCTGGACCGCAAGAAGGGCGGCCTGTTTATGGTGCCCGGCAACGCGTATGGCACCACCAAGGGCGGCATGCGCTTCTTGCTGCGCGACATCATCTCCAACAAGACGCTGTTCCAGCGCTCGGACAAGCCCTATGTTGTGATGATGGGCACCAACATCATCTTTAACATGGACCTCAACACCATCATCGACGCGCACGAGAACTCCGGTGCCCAGATGACCGTGGTGTACTGCAAGGCCACGCACAACGTCGATGACGAGACCAAGCTCGAGATTAACGAGAACGGCCGCCTGACGGGCGTGAGCGCCGGCGTCGTGTACGGCGACAACGCCTCTATGGATTGCTGCATCGTCAACCGCGAGACGCTGCTCGAGATCATCGACCACTACCAGGCCGCCGACTATCTGGACCTGCTCGAGGCACTCCAGGGCGACTTTGGCAACATCGACGTGTGCAGCTACGAGTACAAGGGCGAGGTCGTGGGCGTGTTTAGCGAGAAGTCGCTGTATCGCCGCAGCATGGACCTGCTCGACCAGACCGTGGCCGACCAGCTCTTTGACCCCGAGCGCCCGATCCTGACCAAGGCTCACGACGTGCCGCCTTCGCGCTATGCGACCGGCAGCCACGCGTGCAACTCGATCATCTCGGCTGGCTGCATCATCAAGGGCACCGTGCGCAACTCGATCCTGTCGCGCGGCGTTGTGGTTGAGGAAGGCGCATCGGTGACCAACTCGATCATCAACCAGAGCTGCATCATCAAGAGCGGCGCACGCGTCGAGAACGCCATTCTGGACAAGAACAACGTGGTTCCCACCAACACCGAGCTTCGCGGCACGCCCGAGAACATCCTGGTGCTGGGAAAAGCTCCGTTAACTTCCGACACCACCATCGTACGTTAACGTTGGCACCGCAACATCGCTCGTAACATGTAGAATAGCCGCCCGGTTAGCGCCAGGCGGCTATTCTCGAATTGCAACATGGGAGACAATATGGCTGATTCCAGCAAAAAGATGCAGATCGTGTTTGCCTCGGCCGAGTGCGCACCGTTTGTTAAGACCGGTGGCCTGGGTGACGTGGCAGGCTCGCTGCCTGCGGCACTCGTGCGCGCCGGCGCCGAGGTCATCGTGATGGTGCCCAAGTACTCCACCATCAAGGACGAATACAAGGCGCAGATGGAGCACTTTGCCGACTTTTACGTGAGCCTGGGCTGGCGCAACGAGTACTGCGGGCTGGAGAAGCTCGAGCGCGACGGCGTCACGTATATGTTCGTGGACAACGAGCGCTACTTTGCGCGCGATTACCCGTACGGCTTCTTTGACGACGGCGAGCGCTTCGCGTTCTTCTCCAAAGCCATCACCGAGAGCCTGCAGCACCTGCCCGAGGGCTTTGAGTGCGACATCCTGCACTGCAATGACTGGCAGACGGCACTGGCACCCGTGTTCCTGCGCGAGTTCTACCAGGGCCTGCCGCTGTACGACCGCGTCAAGACCGTGTTCTCGATCCACAACGTGGCGTTCCAGGGCCAGTTTAGCGACACCGTGATGGAGGACATCCTGGGCGTGGCGCACATTCCGGCGGCCGCCTCGCAGCTGCGCTGCGACGCCTGCAGCATCAACTACATGCTGGGCGCGCTGCGCTATGCCGATGCCATCACCACGGTGAGCCCCACCTATGCGGGCGAGATCCAGACGCCCGAGTTTGGCGAGGGCCTTGACGGCGTGCTGCGCGAGCGCTCCTACGCGCTGCAGGGCATCCTCAACGGCATTGACGTTGCGGGCTTTGACCCGGCGACCGACAAGCGCATTGCCGCCAACTACACCGTGAAGGACCGTTCCGGCAAGGCCGTGTGCAAGGCCAAGCTGCAGGAAGAGCTGGGACTCGAGGTTCGCGACGACCGCCCACTTATGGTGATGGTTACGCGCCTGACGCGCCAGAAGGGCATGGACCTGGTCATGTACGCGCTCGACCGCATCCTGTCCGGCGGCGTTCAGGTGGCCGTACTGGGCACCGGCGACCGCGACTACGAGGACGGCCTGCGCTACTTCCAGGACAAGTACCCCGGCACCATGGCCGCACGCATCGAGTTTGACCCGGCGCTGTCGCAGCGTATGTATGCCGCCGCCGATATGTTCCTGATGCCTTCGAAGTTTGAGCCCTGCGGCCTGTCGCAGATCATCGCCATGCGTTACGGCACCCTGCCTATCGTACGCGAGACCGGTGGCCTGAAGGACACCGTGATCCCGTATAACGAGTTTACCGGCGAGGGTACGGGCTTCTCGTTTACCAACTTTAACGGCGATGAGATGGGCGACGCGGTGTTCCGTGCGGCACGCCTGTTCTGGGATAATCGCGAGGCCTGGAATCAGCTGGTCACGCAGGCCATGAGCCAGGACTTTAGCTGGACGCGCTCGGCCGATAAGTATCTTGACCTGTACTTCTTTATGCACCCGGAGATTGAGCGTCCGGTGGCTGTGGAGACTGCGACGACTGTCGAGGAGCCGGTTGCTGCTGAGGTCGTTAAGGCCGATCCTGAGGTGAAGGTCGAGGCTACTCACGAGCCCGAGCCTGAGGTTAAGCCCGCTGCGAAGCCTGCCGCCAAGAAGACGACGGCCCGCAAGACGACGGCTAAAAAGGCCACGACCACGAAGACCACCGCCACCAAGGCAACCACTACCAAGGCATCGACCACGCGCAAGCGCACGACCGCCGCTGCCAAGAAGGCCACCGAGGCCGAGGTCGCTCCCGAGGTAAAGGACGAGGCCGCCGCCGAGACTAAGCCGGCGGCAAAGGCTCCGGCCAAGACCGCTGCCAAGAAGACGGCTGCGACCAAGGCCACGACTGCCAAGAAGGCCACGGCAGCCAAAAAGACCACGGCAACGAAGTTGACGACCACGAAGACTGTCACGACGAAGGCCGCCGCAAAGCCGGCCGCCAAAGTGGTGGAGACGACCGCCGAGTCCAAGGCCGAGGTAACTGTCGAGGCAAAGCCGGCCGCCAAGACCACCACGCGCAAGCGCACTACGACGACGGCCAAAAAGGCCACAACCAAGGCTGCAGCTCCCAAGGCAAAGGCTAAGGCCGAGGAAAAGCCGTCAGTAAAGGCCAAGCCGGCGCCGAAGGCCGCCGAGGTCAAGACCGCTCCAAAGGCTACGACAAAGGCAGAGCCCGCCAAGGAGGCCCCGGTCTCCCCCGCCACTCCGGTCGAGGAAAAGGCCCCGACCAAGAAGACCTCCGTCCGTAAGGCAACGGCCACCCGCAAGCGCCACTAATCCGGACAATTCAAACTTAATCCTCAACGCAAAAGAGGGCGCCCCAACCAGGCGCCCTCTTTTGCGTTGAACTTCTACTGTCTCTTATACACATCTGACGCTGCCGACGATACTCCTTGTGTA
>CABRIC010000081.1 GCA_902470905.1 uncultured Collinsella sp.
TACACAAGGAGTATCGTCGGCAGCGTCAGATGTGTATAAGAGACAGGAGCGGGCGTGGGCGCCGAAGTGGGTGCGGGTGTAGGCGCGGGCGTCGAAACAGCCGGCTGCGCAGGAGTCGGCGCAGATGCGGTCTTAGGCGCAAGTGCGGGATTGGGACTTGACGGGCGAGCCCCGCCGCCCATGAGTTCGTCGGCGGTCCACGGGCGATCATCCATCACGTCGTCAAGGCTCAGCGAAAACAGGTCGTCTTCACTCTCATCGAACATGTGGTGCACATGTCCACCAATTGCCGGAATCAATCCGCGACCGGTGCATGATGCCTTGCTCAGCGCCATTCTGTCCCATCCTTTCGAAATACTAATGACATCGATTATATGGAACTTCCCAAGCGGCTCGGTCTTGGATTCGTGCTTTCCAGAACTCGCGCCCAAAAGGGGAGGGGCAATCCAGGCGAGTGCCTACTTGTCGCCGGCCGCCGCCTTGGCCTCATTGAGGTAGCTATAGAAGCTGTACTTGGAGATGCCAAAGAACTCGCAGGCGCGCTCGCTCGACTTGGAAATGAGGAAGGCGCCGCGACGGTCGAGGTAGCCAATGGCACGAATGCGCTCGTCTTTGGTCATGAGTGCCGCGGGCTTGCCCACAAACTGCTCGCACTCGTGCAGCAGGTCCTCGAGCAGGTCGCCGATGTTCTTGGTAATGGGCTCGGGCTCGGTATAGCCCGTGCCGCCGGTGCCGGTAAAGGCGTCGAGCGAACGCTCAAAAGCCTTCATGAGCGTAATGTCAAAGTTGATGCCCAAAATGCCGACGGGCTTGCCCTCGTCGTTGCGGATAAAGATGGTAGAGGACTTGAGCAGCTTGCCATCGGTGGTTTTGGTGAGGTATGGCTCGCGGTCGTGCACGTCGGTGGTGCCCTCGTGCATGGACTCAAATACGATATGGCTGGGGCCGTCACCCAGTTTGCGCCCGCTGACGTGGCCGTTTTCGATCACTACGATGGAGTGGTCCACGTCCTCAGTCTCCAGGTCGTGGACGACGACTTCGCAGTTGGGGCCAAATTGGAGCGCCAGGCCGTGTGCAAGGCGCTTGTAAAACTCAATCTGTGCGGGGGTCATGGGTGCCTTCCTAAAAATTAGTTTGGGCACACTTTGCCATAAACCACACTTGACCGCAAACAAATCCATCAACAAGGCAATTCATGACCGTTCAGCGGCGAAAAAGTACCGATTACGGCAACAAACAATTCGTTAGGTATGCCAATCAAAAAGTGTGATAGAACATTACTAACAAACTTTTTGTTTGGCATCCACATAAAAGTTCAGTCGTGTGAATGGGATCGGGCTGAAACGCGTATGCGGGGGCCGGCAAGAGAGGACTTAAGGAGTTCACCGTATGGCCGATAAGATCCAGTGGGCGGGCAACACGATGCCCAAGAGCGATGACAAGCACTTGGGAATCATGAGCCTCGACCACGTGAAGAAGGCCCGTGCCTTCCACCAGTCGTTCCCTCAATATACCGTCACTCCGCTTGCCCGTCTGGACGGTCAGGCTGCGCGCCTGGGCCTGTCCAACCTGTGCGTTAAGGACGAGAGCTATCGCTTTGGCCTCAACGCCTTTAAGGTTCTGGGCGGCTCGTTTGCCATGGCCAACTACATTGCCGATGAGACCGGCAAGGACGTTGCCGACTGCACCTTCGATTACCTGACTTCCGATCAGCTTGCCAAGGACTTTGGCCAGGCCACCTTCTTTACCGCCACCGACGGCAACCATGGCCGCGGCGTGGCATGGGCTGCCAACAAGCTGGGTCAGAAGGCCGTCGTGCACATGCCCAAGGGTTCCACCAAGCCCCGCTTCGACAACATCGCCGCCGAGGGCGCCACGGTGACCATCGAAGAGGTCAACTACGACGAGTGCGTGCGCATGGCCGCCGCCGAGGCCGACGCCTGCGAGCGCGGCGTCATCGTTCAGGACACCGCCTGGGAGGGCTACGAGAAGATCCCGTCCTGGATCATGGAGGGTTACGGCACCATGGCCTCCGAGGCCGCCGAGCAGCTGCGCGAGATGGCCATCAACCGCCCGACGCACGTGTTTGTCCAGGCTGGCGTGGGTTCGCTCGCCGGCGCCGTGGTGGGCTACTTCACCAACCTGTATCCCGATAACCCGCCCACCTTCGTCGTGGTTGAGTGCGCGCCTGCTGCCTGCCTGTACAAGGGCGCTGCCGCCGGCGACGGCGATCCGCGCATCGTGGACGGCGACATGCCTTCCATCATGGCCGGTCTGTGCTGCGGCGAGCCCAACATTCTGGGCTGGGATATCCTGCGCAACCACGCCACCGCCTTCGTGTCCTGCCCCGACTGGGTCACCGCTCGCGGCATGCGCACCCTGGGCGCTCCCGAGAAGGGCGACCCGCGCGTCATCTCCGGCGAGTCCGGCGCTGTGACCACCGGCCTGGTCGAGACTCTCATGCTCGATCCCGAGTACGCCGAGCTCAAGGAACTCATCGGCCTGGACAAGACGAGCTCCGTGCTCTGCTTCTCCACCGAGGGCGATACGGATCCCGACCAGTATCGCCGCATTGTTTGGGAAGGCGAATATCCCACTTGCTAATCGTTGGGGCGGAGTAAATAGGTATCGCTCCGCCACCTCACAGGTAGATTCCTTCGTTTGAAAGGTTATGAACAATGGCTAAAGAACTCGATTTCGACGCTATCAAGGCTGCTGCTGAGTCTCATCGTGCTGATATGACTCGCTTCCTGCGCGCTATGATCTCCCATCCCTCTGAGTCCTGCGAGGAGGGTGAGGTTGTTGCCTGCATCAAGGCCGAGATGGAGAACCTTGGCTATGACGAGGTCAAGGTCGACGGCCTGGGCAACGTCATGGGCTTTATGGGCGAGGGCGACAAGATCATCGCCATCGACTCCCATATCGACACCGTCGGCATCGGCAACATCGAGAACTGGGACGCCGATCCCTATGAGGGCTACGAGACCGACGAGATCATCTACGGCCGCGGCGGCTCCGACCAGGAGGGCGGCATGGCTTCTGCTACCTATGCTGCCAAGATGATGAAGGACATGGGCCTCATCCCCGAGGGCTACAAGATCATGGTCGTCGGCACCGTCCAGGAAGAGGACTGCGACGGCATGTGCTGGCAGTACATCTACAACAAGGACGGCATTAAGCCCGAGTTTGTCATTTCCACCGAGCCCACCGACGGCGGCATCTATCGCGGTCACCGCGGCCGCATGGAGATCCGCGTCGACGTTCACGGTACCTCCTGCCACGGCTCCGCTCCCGACCGCGGCGACAACGCCATCTACAAGATGGCCGACATCATCGCCGACGTCCGCGCCCTCAACAACAACGGCTGCGACGAGTCGACCGACATCAAGGGCCTCGTCAAGATGCTCGACCCCAAGTACAACCCCGAGCACTACGAGGATGCCTGCTTCCTGGGCCGCGGCACCTGCACCGTCAGCCAGATCTTCTACACCAGCCCCAGCCGTTGCGCCGTCGCTGACTCCTGCGCCATCTCCATCGACCGTCGCATGACCGCCGGCGAGACCTGGGAGTCCTGCCTGGACGAGATCCGCAACCTGCCGGCCGCCAAGAAGTACGGCGACGACGTGAAGGTTTCCATGTACATGTACGACCGTCCGTCCTGGACCGGCGAGGTCTACGAGACCGAGGCTTACTTCCCCACGTGGATCAACAAGGAGACCGCTCCGCACGTCAAGGCCCTCGTCGACGCCCACAAGGCCATGTTTGGTGACGAGCGCATCGGCTGCGAGCCCAGCATGGACAAGCGCACCGGTCGTCCGCTGTGCGACAAGTGGACCTTCTCCACGAACTGCGTCTCCATCCAGGGCCGCTACGGCATCCCCTGCGTGGGCTTTGGCCCGGGTGCCGAGTCTCAGGCTCACGCTCCCAACGAGGTCACCTACAAGGACGACCTGGTCACCGCTGCCGCCATGTATGTGGCTGCCCTGAACCTCTACGATCCGAGCCAGGCCGATGGCGACGCCACCGTGTTCCGCGCCGGTCTGACCAACAACAAGATCGATTAGTCCCATTCCTCGATTTTATTGAGCCGGGGGCCGCTCGTGTCCCCGGCACCCCCTGTTGACTTGGGGCCCGCGGTCGTTATCTCCCATGCTTCCTCAACGGTGGCGGGTCCTCGTCATGGTGCTTTGCATGTTCTGCCACACGCGCATGCCGGAGCACATCTACTCATTGCGATCGTTTCATCTTTAGAAAGGACATTTCCATGGACGCTAAGTTTACCGAGCTCGTCGAGCAGCTGAACGGCCTCGATTTTAAGGGTATGTACGGTAGCGACTTCCTGCACACTTGGGACAAGACCACCGACGAGCTCAAGGCGCTCTACATCGTCGCCGACGCCCTGCGCGAGCTGCGTGAGAACAACGTTTCGTCCAAGATCTTCGACTCCGGTCTTGCCGTCTCCCTGTTCCGCGACAACTCCACCCGTACGCGCTTCTCTTTCTCTAAGGCCGCCAACCTGCTCGGCCTTGAGCTGCAGGACCTGGACGAGAAGAAGTCCCAGATCGCCCACGGCGAGACCGTCCGCGAGACCGCTACCATGATCTCCTTCATGGCCGACGTCATCGGCATCCGCGACGACATGTACATCGGCAAGGGCGATGCCTACATGGCCGAGGTCTCCGAGTCCGTGCAGCAGGCCTACGAGGACGGCGTTCTGGATCACCGTCCCACGCTCATCTCCCTGCAGTCCGACTCCGATCACCCCACGCAGTCCTCTGCCGACATGCTCTACCTCATC
>CABRIC010000082.1 GCA_902470905.1 uncultured Collinsella sp.
TCGTATGTATCGAGGTATTCCTGCTTGAGCGTCTGCGAGGACGACTTGATCTTTTCCACGAGCGTGCCGGCCTCGATGAAGTAGAACGAGTTGGTGAGGTCTGCCAGGTCGTCGAGCAGATGGCTTGAAATGAGCACGCTGCGTCCCCGCGCCACCTCGCTGCGCATCGCGTCGCAGGAGGTTTTCCGTTTTCCCGGATCGAGGCCGTTCAGCGGTTCATCGAGGATGAGGTACGGGCAATCGGTCGCTATCGCCATGGCAAGCTTTACCTGCTGCTTCATTCCTGTCGAGAGTTTACGGGTCGGCTTGTCGAGATATGGGGAGATTCCGAGGGAGCTGCAGAGCGAGTCGATGTCGGCGGCCGATTTCCACGCCTCCCTAACGAAAGCAAGGTGCTCGAGGGCCGATAGCGTGGGATAGAGATCCGCGCCGCCCGAAGAGCTCAGGTAGACGAGTTCTGCAAATTCGGCTGATCGACGTTGGCAGATTCCGTCTGCCGCCAGGCTTCCCGAGCGGATGCGGGTGGGAAATTGGCCCGACAGCGCTTCAAGAAGGGTGGTTTTCCCCGAGCCGTTGGGAGCAACGAGGCCCGCCGCCGTTCCCGGGCTCAGGAAAAGCGACCCGATTGAAAGTATCGTCGTGCTTCCGTATCCCACGCTCGCGTCCAGAAGCTCGAGCCCATGGTGCTTTTTCGCGGGTCCAGGCTGTTTGGGGGAACGTGTCGCAACGGCGCCGACCGCAAAAAGGACCGCGACGTATGCCAGGGCCACGGCAAGCATCGATGCGCTGCCTGAACCGGAGCCAATGAATTCCGTCGGGAAGCATCCCACGTAACCCGTTGCCTCGATAGGCGAGAACACGGCCAGCGGCAGGAGATTGAGCGCGGCGTTATGCCCCAGTGCCGAATCGGACAGCAACGGGAATGCCGGGGCCGCGACAAGCAGCGCGGAGGCAAGGGGGCCCGCGAGGACGCGCCTCGTTGCGGTCGATAGGACGGCGGAGCAAACGGATATCAAGGTTCCGCCCGCAAGAAGCGCGATAAGCAGGGCTGTGAAGACGTCTCCCGCGGTCGTGGTGGTAAGCGCGCCGTCATGGAAGAAGGCGATCGGGTACCCAATTTGCCCGAAGCCGTTTAGGGCCAAGGCGTAAATGCCCCCGGGTGCGAGGCCGGCGAGGAGCATCGCGGTCCCCGCGGCGATTATCGAAAACACGGTTTGGATAAGGCGCCGGAATTTGGGCACGGGCGCCTTTGCCGCCAGGGTCCCGGGCCTTGTGGCGCCGAGCACGAGTATCGACGAGAGAAGGAAGGGGATGAAGGGAAGGAAAGACGGCGCCGTGGCAATGGCGTAGGGCAGGAAGGAAAGGAATGGCAGGTCGTTTGCGGAGGCCGGGATATCCGTGATGTCGGAGCTGCTCAGGGCACGGCAATACGCGAGGTCTGCGTCATTGGTCTCTCGGTCTCCCACGATGGACCCGGATTGGAAGCCTTCGCCCATGAGCGCGTAGTAGCTCTCGGCAGAGTCGAGAAAGGCGGCGTCGGTTTGAGCGGCGAGGGCGGCGTTCGCGTATCTTGCAAGCTCCGCGTCATTTTGCTGCTCTGGAGATAGGTCTGTGCCGCTGGCCTGGGGCGCGCGCGTATTGAATGCGTCGACAAAGCTCTGCATGCCCTGTTTCATAAAGAAGGGCCCGTAGATGGGTGAATTGAACGCAATGGGGACGGAAAAGGCTGCAGCGAGAACGAGCGTGGAAATCCATACGGCCTTGTCTCTTAGGATTAGTTTGAGAAGAAGTCGACAGTACATTTGGAAGCACCTACGTTCCTCAAAGAATTGTTAGATTAAAAGTAACAGACCGGATGAAGATGCGTAAGATGGGGGCGAGGCGAATGGCTGAGCGGTATCGATACGCGGGTTCAACGGTATTATATTGACCACATAGATTATTAACTTGCTTCACTTGTAAACCTAATCGTCCTGTCATCATATTCAACTTCGAAAAAAGGGGAATGAGGGCATCCCGATGCATCGAGTATTACTGGAACCCTGGCGATACGCTGAATGATTTGTGACGAATAGTCATGTCCATCAAGAAGGCTCGACGCTTCGGGCAGCTAGTCAATCGATATATCAATTCTTGGAGGCGTGTATTCCTACCATTTTTAAAGAAACAACGGCGGTAATCGCTATCGCGATTGCGCCAATAATACCGAGCGCCATCTATTTATACTTGATTTAAGGCGGAGTGGAATGTGGGCGCGCAAGGAGATGCGGAATCGATGAGAGCCTCAAAAAAAATTACTGCAGTGTTATCATCTTTCATCCTCTCTTTTCTTCCATTTCTGATTCTATGGGCGGCTTGGTCAGTCCTCCCTGATACAATTCCCGCTCATTGGAGTGGGGGTGTGGTTGATCGATGGGGTAATAAGCTTGAATTGCTGGTTGTTCCGCTGTTTTCTCTGATTGGTTCTATTGCAATTTCTGTGTACCTTATTGTTTCCACGCGGCGAAGAGAGTTCGCGGATTTCTCTGTTCGAATGCGACGGGACTTTGTTGCGTGCTATATTTCTAGTCTTCTTTTATCGACAACCTGCTCAGTGATAATTGCCGTTTGGGTTCAGTTGATTCTTACGCAAAGCACTGCGGTTGATGGGGGGCTTGGACTATCGATCCTGTATTCCCTTCCCGGGCTATATGTGATCTTGTGCGCTTTGCCGTCTTTTTATGCGAGCGGCGAGAGCAAAAAGGCAGAGCGCCTGATAACAGTTCTTATTGGCGGCGCGGAAATTGTTCTTTGTGGAATAGTGCTTGAAGGTTCGGCTGCCTCTTATGCGATGATTGGACTGATGATTCTGTTCTGTGCGTTTGAGATTGTGTCACAGGTAAGGGATAGCCGGTCCTTATGAGTTGAATTACGCGCGTGCGGATATAAAGGTTGGCATGTTAAGCTGGTCGTTTTCTCGTTCTGTGACATTTGCAGTAGGATGAGTGGGACTAGGCGCGCTGCGGTGTGATGGTGACGGTTGAGACTTGTATCGCTGCAAATCCGCTGATGCACATTTTGCTATTGGGCTTGAAGGTAGGACCGACAGGCCTTTGTTTGGGATGTTCTGGTCGTCCAACGCGTGTTGCACGGCTGTATATTGTTACGCTCGTTCGGCGCTCCGTTGGAGCATTTCCGGGTTTGTCAGCATCATGACTTGGCCAAGTGACACGCTTGCCGGGACGGTTGTAACGCCGCGCCGGTTCCGTGTGCTCCTTCGTTGTTGGCCTGTCCAGCCGGGGGCGGATTCGGCCTCATGTTGTGGCGCACGGCCAACACCGAGATCGACTGCGACGTCCTATTCCAGTACTGCGACCTGCGCGAGGTCTACAAGCCGCTCGAGTACCTCAACGTCGCCCTCCAGTACGATGATATCCCGTACCGCAAGTGGTCGTCCCCGCTCGACCTAAAGGAGATCGGGATGGACGACCCAGCCTGCACGAGAGGTGCGCCCTGCAGCTCGGCTGGGAGCTCGCGGGGAATGACGCCACACGCGACCGCGCCGACATGTCCGTCGATGAGCTGATCGGGATGGGCGAGAACGAGGCGGAGGGCCGCGAGCTGGTCGTCTGGCTCCACGGCTACATGGACCCCTATGAGGGCGAGATCGACACCGCGAGGTATTCCAAAGACCAACTCGTCGAGATGGTGTTTCCCGACGGGATGCTGCCGTAGGCCCCCGACGGATGAAGGGGTCTGGCCGGCTTGGGCTCGTTGCCGGGCACGGTTCAGCCATCGAGTGGCCCCAGGCGGGGCGGGGAGGATATGCCGCTGCATGCGTTGCGGCTTCCCTAGGGTTGGCTGTATCCGAACCCATTCGAGCCTATACACTTCGCCGGCTTTTTCCATCGGTCTTGCCGCAGCGGCAATGTCCGCACGAGCAGATATCATCGGATTCACGGAAAGGCGTTCGCCGCAGACGCACGCGTCGCGGCAGGGGGAGGAACCATGCTGGCTGAGAAACTGGTACGCGCGAGGGGCGCCGGCATACCGTGGGCGGACAAGACCGGCATACAGCGCTTCTTCACTGTCTTCGGCCCGGTCATCTACATAGCCTGGGGACTCCTGCTGGCGTTCGGGACCGTGTGCGCGGCGATCATCGCGTGTGCGTTCGAGCGGAACCCGCCGAGGAGAAGGCGGTAGGTGGCATACACCCCTCGTCGCACGCACCGGGCCTCAATCCCTAAAATATATAAGTACGCCTTCCGTTTTCAGGTTTTCGATGAACCTGTCCGTGGCACCATTGAGCCTCACGGTGACGTCGACGTCCCTGCCGAGTGCGGACGCGAGCGAGTCGAGCATGGACAGGTAATCGGAGGACGTGCAGGACGGATCCAGCCCGAGGAAGAAATCGACGTCGGATGAATCCTTCTGCTCGCCCCTTGCGAACGAGCCGAACAGTACGGCCTTTTTGACGAACGGGTTGGCAGCGAAAACCGAACGGGAGCGAGTGACGGCATCGAGACGGTTGCCCACGGGGGCCGAGGGGTTCTCGCAGTCCTCAACGAGCCATTTCATCGCCGCTTCCTCCTTCGGATTAACCCATTGTCTTCGATTGTAATTTTCCCGCCATGCCGCAGGCGACAAGTTTTCGCAATCGGGTCGGGAACGCACCTATATATAAGCTGTCTCTTATACACATCTGACGCTGCCGACGATACTCCTTG
>CABRIC010000083.1 GCA_902470905.1 uncultured Collinsella sp.
GAAGGCCTCGGCATGAGCGCGCCCATGATGCGCATGGCGATGCGGTCGCGGCCCGATGCCGTGTCCTCGGCAGCACCGTTGGCAACGGCGGCCTCGGCAAGCGCGGCAAGCGTGCCCTCCAGGTCAAAGTCGGGGAGTGTATCGGGGTGCAAGAGCGAGAGTCTCTCAACCTGGAGCGCCCAGGCCATGTCGAGTGCGGGGCCCGTGGCGCCGATGCACTCCAAAATGGTGTTGTATGCCCAGATGCGATCGTCCTGGCCGATCATCGATCGATGGATGGCATATTCGATGAGGCCCTGCGCGGCCTCGCGCACATCAGTCATTACAGCCATGCCGCGTAAGCCCCCTTGTCAGAAATTGCGTAGTGGCGGGCAGAGCCCTCGCCCAGCCAGCCGTTCATCTTGGCGATGAAGGTGTCGACCAGATTGAGTGGCACGAAGGCCTGGATGGTACCGCCGAAGCCGCCGCCGTGAATACGAACGGCGCCACGGCCGTCGAGTACATGCTCGGCCAGTGCCAGGGCATACATCGAAGGCTGCTCGGAACCCAGCTTGGCAACGACATTCTGCAGGTACATGGCAGAGCTGGCGCCGGACTCGCGCGTCAGGACCAGGAACTGATCGATGTCGCCGGCGTTCAGGGCCGCCCAGCGCTTATCGACCAGGCCGTTCTCGTACCAGTAGTGAACGGCGCGCAGGCAGGCGCGGTCGCCCAGCTTGGCGCGCAGCTCGGGGAGCTTGGCGTCAAAGTCGGCAACATCGACCTCGCACAGGCGTTCCTTGCCAAACTCGGCGGCGACGTCCTGCATCTCGCGCGGAACGGCGGCGTAGTCGTCGGTGGCGGCCACGTGGTCGGCACCGACCTTAACGAGCACGAGCGCATAACCGTGATCCTCAAAGTTGAGCTCGAGCTTCTGGGTTTTAGGCTGAGCCTGGTCCTCAAAGTCCATGTAGGCAAGGCCGCCCAGGCACACAGCGGCCTGGTCCATCAGACCGCAGGGCTTGCCATAGTAGTTGTTCTCGGTGCGCTGGCTCATCTGGGCGAGCGCGACGGGCTCGATGGCGGGTGCGCCCCAGAGCGTCTCCATGGCGCGACCGTATGCCGCCTCGACAGCAGCAGAGCTCGAAAGGCCGCCGCCCGAGGGGACAGAGCAGGTGAAGGCGAAGTCGAAGCCCTGGGGCTCAACGCCCAGAGCAGCGATTTCGTGGGCCATGCCGCGGATGAGGCTCGCGGACGTGCCCTTCTCGGACTCTTGAATACCCAGCGTGTCGAGCGTGATCTCAAACGTGGGATAGCCCTCGTCGGCGACGCGAATCTTGTTGGTGTCGGTCGCTACGGCAATGCCGTCAACGGCGACATCGAGCGAGCCGGCGATGACGTGGCCGCCCTCGTGGTCGGTGTGGTTGCCACTGATCTCGGAACGGCCGGGCGCGTGCACATAGAGCACCTGGCGGTCGCCGATGGGGCCAAACTCCTCCTCAAACAGTTTGGTGAGCGTGGCGAATGTCTTTTCGTCGGGGGTGGTCATAGGAGTCCTTTCCTTGGTGCGCACGGGCGAGTTTTGCGTCGTTATGAGTACGTTAACAACTTGAAGCGGCGTGAACCAAGTGTTCACGATACCGCACGTTACGGGCTATGTTAACGTACTCATAACACAACTCTTGTCACTTTTTGAGAATCTGGTAATCGGTAGAAATTCAGCCGTGAACGGTATTGTCGTATGGACTTATAAAGCAGAAGAGATGCGGATTGAAAAAGTAGAGTACGTTAACATGCGTCCGACGATAGCGGGCCTCGGCGCGGGCTAAACTCCTGCCCGGGCCGGCATTCACGCTATTCAGATCTCGCAAGGGTGAAGGTGATCCTGTGGCAAGGCGCCCGTCCAACGATACAGGTACGCGTCCGGTCTCCATGGCCGACGTCGCCCGCGCTGCTGGCGTTTCGCAGCAGACGGTTTCGCGCGTCGCCAACGGCTTGCCCAACGTTAACGAGCAGACGCGCCAGCGCGTGCAGTCCGCTATGCGAGAGCTCGGCTTTCGTCCGAGTTATGCCGGTCGCTCGCTGCGCGACGGTCGATACCATTCGGTTGGCCTATGCGTCAACGATGTCACCAAGTTTGGCAACCTCTCAATGATCGACGGCATCGCCAGCGCTGCTCGCGAGCATAATTGTGCCATCACGCTGGTCGAGATGTCCAAGACCGAGGAGTTTTCGCTTGCCGAGGCCACGCGTCGTATGGCCGCATTGCCGGTGGACGGCATCATCATCGGCATGAGCCGCATGGCGCCCGATTTTGAGACGTTTGATCCACTGCCGGGCATTGGCACGGTTATCGTCACCATGTACGCGCACCCGCGGGTGACCACGGTCGACTCCGATCATTACGGCTGCTCGCTCTTGCTTATGGATCACCTGTTTGAGCTAGGGCACGAGCAGATTCGCTATATTGGCGGCCCGTCGTTCTCAGTCGACGAACAATTTCGTCGCGCCGGTTGGCAGGATGTACTCGAGCGTAAACACATCGAGCCGGCAGAGCCGCTCGAGGGCGACTGGTCTGCCAACAGCGGCTACGAGGCCGGCAGGCACCTGGCCGAGCACGATCACACCATGACGGCGATTTACGCGGCAAACGACCAGATGGCAAACGGCGCAATTGCGGCGCTGCGCGATAGCGGCCTGCGTGTGCCCGAGGACGTGAGCGTGGTGGGCGTCGACGATTCGCTCGATGATTTTGTGGCACACAACGAGCTCACGACCGTGCGATTCGATCTACATCAGCGCGGACGCGAGGTGTTTGAGCATGCGGTTCCCGAGGCGGGTACGGCGGGCAAAGCCGTTGCCATCCGTATTCCCGGCCAGCTCATTATTCGACATAGCACGGCGATACCGCACGTATAGTTTGTGCAGGTAAACAGCGATTTATTGCATTTCAATAACAATCGGCATGGATGCTGACGGATAGCCGTGGCTATGAAGGCGAGTGTTATGATAGACGGGTTCTTTTGTCTATCTAGGAGGCTTTGCCTGATGGAGATCACCAAGGATATCCGCTACATCGGTGTCGACGATCACGACATTGACCTGTTCGAGGGCCAGTACGACGTGTCCGAGAACGGCATGGCATACAACAGCTATGTTATCTTGGGCGATAAAATCGCTGTCGCCGATTCGGTCGACGGCGGTTTTGTTGACGAGTGGCTCGGCAACCTCGAGGCCGTGCTCGATGGCCGTACGCCCGACTACCTGGTTGTCCATCACATGGAGCCCGATCACTCCGCCGGTATCGCTGCCTTTATGGAGCGCTATCCCCAGGCGCAGATCGTGGCCAGCATGGGTGCTTTCCGCATGATGGTCAACTACTTTGGCACCGACTTCCCCGAGCGCAAAATGGTCGTCAAAGAGGGCGATGTGCTCGATCTGGGCGGCCACAGCCTGACCTTTATCGGCGCTCCCAACGTTCACTGGCCCGAGGTGATTTTCTCCTACGAGTCCACCGACAAGGTGCTCTTTAGTGCCGACGGCTTTGGCAAGTTTGGCGCCAACGACATCGAGGATCCGGAAGGGTGGGCTTGCGAAGCGCGCCGTTACTACTTTGGCATCGTCGGTAAGTTCGGCAAGTTTGTGCAGGCCGTCCTCAAAAAGGCCGCCGACCTGGACATCCAGATCATCTGCCCGCTCCACGGCCCCGTGCTGACCGAGAATCTGGGCTATTACCTCGATACCTATAACACCTGGTCGAGCTACCAGCCCGAGGACGAGGGCATCACGATCGCCTATGCGAGCGTGTATGGCCATCTGAAGGTTGCCGTCGAGGAACTCGCATCTGCGCTTGAGGCTCGCGGCCAGAAGGTCTCCGTCTTTGACCTGGCTCGTGACGACATGGCCGAGGCCGTTGAGGATGCGTTCCGCTACGACCGTCTGGTGCTCGCTTCCATTACCTATCAGGGCGAGATCTTCCCGTGCATGAGCACCTTCATCCATACGCTCGCCGAGCACGCCTACCAGAACCGTACGGTGGCGCTCGTCGAGGCCGGCTCTTGGGCACCCGCGGCTGCCAAGGTTATGACCAAGGAGCTCGAGGGCATGAAGGACATCACCCTGACGAAGAACAAAGTGACCGTCCTGGGTTCGCTCAACGACGCCTCGCGCGCTCAGATCGAGGCCCTCGCCGACGAGCTGTCCAAGTAGCGACACGTTCACTTTTGACGCTCAGCCATCACAACCACCACAAAGGGGACAGGCACCTTTGTGGTGGTTTTTGTTTAAGCGCCGGCGATGATGAGGGCTGGACGTGCGCTGTCGGTGGCCTCGGCGATTGAGGTGGCGACGGCATGATCGGGGTCACGGTCCATCACGATGGC
>CABRIC010000084.1 GCA_902470905.1 uncultured Collinsella sp.
CGACGTCCGAGATAATCGCGGCATCGATGCCGGCGTACTTGAGGCGTACCTGCATGTCGTGCGCACGCGTGCCTCCGGCAAAGGCGACAAGACCCGGTGTGTCGGCGATGCGCTCGAAGTCGACGTCGTAGATCCACGAGACATCGTGGCCGTCGGCGTCGTTGTCGTTCAGGAAGAAGGCGCAGAGCCTGCCGCCTGCCGTTTTAATGGACTGGATCTGGCGATCGAAGCCCACGGGATTTTTGGCCAGGTTTGCCTCGACGGTACGGCCGGCGATCTCCCAGCGGCCCATACGTCCGCCGGCGGGGACGTAGGCATCGAGCGTAGGCTGTAGAAACGCCGTGTCCACGCCCAACTCGCGTGCGGCAAAGAAGGCGGCGGCAACGTTATAGACCATGTACAGACCGTTGTAGCGTGTGGCGATGTGTACGGCAGCCGCGTCGGGCGCAGATCCAAAGACCAGGTCGAAGCCGTAGCCGTCGCAGCCGAGCTTCACGCCCGTCACACGGCGGACCAGTGCGGGGCGTGCCCAACCGCACGAGGGGCAATGGTATGCGCCAAGCTGGCCGTATTGCACGTAGTCGTACTCCAACGGGGCGTTGCACTGCGAGCAAAAGCGCGAGTCGCTAATGCGGTCGGACTCGGTGTCGGTGGCGCCGTCGATGCCAAAGGCAATACTCGCATTGGGAACGCGCGCGGCAATCGAGGCGCACAGCGGGTCGTCGGCGTTGTAGATGAGCGTCGTTGCCGGCGAAAGCTCCAACGCGTGGGCGATGACCTCCTGGGTGTGATCGATCTCGCCATAGCGATCTAGCTGGTCGCGGAACAGGTTGAGCAGCACAAAGTACGTCGGCTTGAGCTTGGGCAGAACGCGTACGGTGTAAAGCTCATCGCACTCAAAAACGCCCACGCGCTTGCCGCTGCTGGTGTGTTTAAGGCCGCCGCGGGCCTCGAGCAGAGCACCTACCACACCAGGCTCCATATTGTTGCCGGCACGGTTGCACACCACGGCAGCACCGCTGGCAGCAACGGCGTCGGCGATGAGGTTGGAAGTGGTGGTCTTGCCATTAGTACCCGTAATCACCACGCTGCGGTCGACAAGGCCAGCGAGGTCGCTCAGCAACTCGGGGTCGATCTTCATGGCGATGCGGCCGGGGAGTACGCCGCCCTGGCGCTTAAGGACGGAGCGCAGCCCCCAGCGAGCGATATCGCTCGAGGTGCAGGCAAGAGATGAGCGGAGGTTCATGAAACCGTTCCTAACGTAAACGACATGGTCGGGTCGAGTGCGTCACTAAAATCCGTAGCGGCGCGCAAATTCCTGGGCAAGCTGCGATACATCTTCGCAGGCGTTGGCCCAGGGGGCAAAGTCGGGAGTGTCCGAGATAATACCGTCCGCTTCCCAAACGGCCTGGTGCGAAAGATCCCAGGGATCGTGTGGCTCGGGCCGGCAGGGAAGGTACGGTGTCTGGTACATGGGGTTCAGTAAGAAGAACGCGCCACCCTCGCAGCGGTTGGCGAACTCACGCAGCGCGCGTGTCGCCGGGCGCATCTTGTTTGTTTTGAACAGCAGAATCGTGCGGGCGAGCAGATACCAAGGAGAGTTCTCGAGGGCATCGGCCCCCATCTGCTCCTCGAGCTGGTGGGCCAGGGCAAAAAAGCCGTCCTCGTCTTCCAAGCGAGCGAGGGCGAGTAACACGGTGCCTGCCGCTCGGGTGGGATAGCCTTCCGCCTTAAGAACACGGCGAGAATAGTTGACGGCAGCACGGTAGCGGGCGCTCGCCATGCACAGCTGCGAGATGGCCTCGAGTGTGTGAAGCCACCCGATAAGCGCCGGCTCGCTCACGGTGAGCTCTGCCGCCGTCACGCCGTCCGTCAAAACTTTGTTGGCCCAGTAGTGCGGGGCCTCCATATCGAACCCGGGCACGCTTTGCTGCAGGTAATCGGCCGTGGTTGCCTCGAGCTTCATCAGGTCGCCCAGGCAGGCGTCAACGGGTGTGTCGGCCAGGATGATGGCGAGCAGCTGCGCGTCGACGGTCAGTGCGTCGACGCGGACAATCTTGAGCAGCTCATCGCGCATGTCGTCGAACAGGCGATTGCGCGTCTGCTCAAACTCCTCGTCGCTGCCCATATCTTCGATGCGATGGAGCTCGTCGAGCAGGTGGCGATGAACACCGGCATAGGACAGCAGCGCCTGGGCATGCTCGGACTGCGCGTACTTTTGGGGATTCGCACTAATGTCGTTATGGACAAGCTCGCGTGCTGCATCGGTGAGCTCGGGGTGCGACGCCAGATAGGTGCGCTCCAGGTAGGCGGGGATGTAGACGCTCGGATCCATTAGAGGTCTCCTCCCTTAAATGGAAGCCCCTGCTCGGCTGCGCGCAGGATGCGCTCGTCGATTTGGGAGCGCACGATGTCGTTGGTGGCGACCCAGGCGGCAAAGCTGGCGTTGTCGGGGGCGCCCAGGCCCTCCTGCAGTACCGGCGTCGCCTCGGACAGCGCAAGGACAAGCTCGTCGGTGGAGCCCACACCCACGTTGACGCGGGCATAGACGCCATCGGGAAACTCGGTTTGGAAGTAGAGTGCCTCGGCTGCGTGCGGACACGAGCGCACAAGGATACGCAGGTAGTGCTCGGCGCCCTCGTAGTCCAGTTCGCGCCAAGCCGTGCTCATTAGCGCGATGAGCGTCCACGGGTCCAAGTCGCGCTCCGCATCTTTGGGGCGGCGGCGCAGTGGGGTATTCGCGAGGTACGGCACGGAGTGTGCGGAGCGAAAGCGCTTGAGCTCCTCGGCGGGGTATTCGAGCTTTGCCATGGCGAGCATCGCGGTGTGGCGGACACCAGCGGGGTCGTTGGGCGCAAAGTCCAAGCTGCGATTCGCGGCTTCGAGCGACATGCGATAGCGGCCGCTAATGAGGGCGCGCGATGCCAAGGCGGCAAGCCAGCGCAGATAGGGGCGGCGCGTAAGGTCGCCTGCGGCCTCGCGCTCGTAGGGGTCCTGGGCCGAGGCGATTTTGAGCGCTAGGTCGTGCTCGACCTCATCGCACTTGGACACCAGGTACTGTACGTATTCCTCGTTGGATTCGGCGGTGAGTGCCGTCAGCATGCGCTGAGCGTCCCAGTTGGCCGGATCGAGTGCGGCCGCCTCGCGGAGCATGTTCTCGGCAGCTGTCTCTTCTTGCTCTGCCTGGGTATCGTCAGGGATAAAGGGAATGCGGTAGTCGACAGCCTCGACCACCTTGGCAATGAGGTGCCCGGCGCGGTCGCGGTCGTGCACGATGAGCGGTGCGGGGTTGCGGGTGAATTGTTCCATCAGACGCTCTACGGCGGCAGCGTCGGTGAGCGGGATATTGTCGCGGCGCAAGGCCTCAAGAACGAGGCGATGGCAATCCTCTTGAATGGGATCGAATGCCATGGGGCCTCCTTTGCTGCGGTTAGGGTTCAAATGTTTCTATATAAGGTTCTAGTTTACCCGCATGTGGCACACCGGGGGTGCCGCACTTGGACTTGCACCTTTGCACCACGAAGACGGATGTCGCACAAATGTCGGCACCTTGGACGACCGAGTGGTATCACGGTGCCGCAAACGGTCGATTTTTGGCGGCGAACGGTGCATATTTTGGAGGGGCACCGTCCTGCCCAGGATATGTAGTCAACCTTGATAAAACGTTTGCCCAGCTTGGGAGTATGAATGCCGCACAAGGGTCTTCAGGGATAGAAAAAACGTTTCATCATTGGCGGCTTTAGGTGAATAACTGACCAACCAGAACGGTAAAATAGTGTTTGTCTGAGCGTTGAGACGTTTAGACATCGCGCATTGTCATCGCCGGCAACGCGCAAACCGGTCCTAACGGAGCCAATTGGGTGCTCCGTTATATACGCAAGTCTAAGAGGGGCTTGTTTAGGAGGCACAGTATGGGACGTTTTACCAATCCTCGCGATCTGTACTTTGGTGAGGGCGCTCGCCACGAGGTGAAGAACCTCAAGGGCAAGAAGGCCATCATCGTTTCTGGCGGCAGCTCTATGCGTCGCGGCGGGTTCCTGCAGGACGTCGAGGCCGACCTCAAAGAGGGCGGCTTCGAGGTCAAGCTGTTCGAGGGCGTCGAGTCCGATCCGTCCATCGAGACGGTCATGAAGGGCGCCGAGGCCATGCGCGAGTTCGAGCCCGACTGGATTATCGCCATCGGCGGCGGCTCGCCCATCGATGCCGCTAAGGCCATGTGGGTCTTCTACGAGTATCCCGAGGAGTCCTTCGATAACATCATCCAGCCGTTCAGCTTCCCCGAGCTGCGTCAGAAGGCTCACTTCTGCGCCATCTCCTCTACCTCCGGTACCGCTACCGAGGTCACTGCCTTCTCC
>CABRIC010000085.1 GCA_902470905.1 uncultured Collinsella sp.
GACGCCGCCCTCTCAAGGCGGAGATCACCAGTTCGAATCTGGTACGGGCTACCACTTCTTTTCTGCTGAGGCTTATGGCCCGTTCGTCTAGCGGTTTAGGACGCCGCCCTCTCAAGGCGGAGATCACCAGTTCGAATCTGGTACGGGCTACCACGCATTTGATACCCGGGCTTCCCATGGAAGGCCGGGTTTTTTATTTTCAAACAACCGTCTGCAATTCCCGTTTGAACCAGAGCTTTGCGTTCTGTCTATGGTCCTTGCGGGTACAATATCCAAGATATTTTGACTGTTAGAAGGAGTCTCATGACGGAGTCCTCTCAGCATACGTCTAAGCCCCAGGTCGAGGTTGAGGCCTCGGGCGGAGATGACAATAAGAGCGCACGCCGCGGCGCCATCTTTATCGGCGTCGTGCTGGTGGGTTATATCGTCTATCTGGTGGTAACCGGGCAGATGGGGCAGTTCTGGGCCGCAATGTCGAGCGTCCAGGCGCCATGGCTCGTTGTCGCGTGTCTTTGCATGTTCATGTATCTGTTCTTTGGCATTGTGGCCTATGCGATCGCCGTCTGGCTCGACCCATATTCACCCGTCGGCATCCGCGACCTGATTTCGGTCGAGGCGAGCGGCATCTTCTTTGGCAACCTGACGCCCATGATGATGGGCTCGACTCCCGCCCAGATCTACCGCCTGACCAAGGCGGGCCAAAATGTCGGCGAGGCTGGCGCCACGCAGTTCACGCGCTTTATCGTGTATCAGTTTGGCCTCGTTGCCTGGGGCGCTATCCTACTGCTTGCTCGCATGCCGTTTTTTGCCGAGCGCTATGGCGACATGACGCTGCTGTGTGTCTTTAGCTTTGGTGGGCACTGCTGCATCTTGCTGGGCATCTTCGCCGTCGCGCTCATGCCTAAGACCGTCACGCGCGCCGCCCATTGCATCATCAATTGGCTTGAGCGCATTGGTGTCTCGGCCACTAAGATCGAGGGATGGCGCACGTTTGTCGATGGCGAGATCTACTCCTTCTCCGAGAAGTTCAAGCTTTCAGCCGGACATTTTTCTTCCATGCTGCTCACGGTGGTCATCACCATGCTGCAACTCGCGTTTTTCTACCTCGTGCCGTATTTCCTGATGCTTGCCTTTGGCCACCACGAGGTCGACTTTTTCTCGGTCATGGCCGCGAGCGCCTTTGTCCAGCTGCTGAGCTCTGCGGTCCCCCTGCCCGGTGGAACTGGTGGCGCTGAGGGCGGCTTTGCATTGTTCTTGGGTCATTTCTTTGGGTCGGCTTCGACCGCCGGCTATCTGCTGTGGCGCCTCATTACGTTTATTGCGCCGACCATTTTGGCTGCGCCCCTGCTGGGACTTAAGAGCGCCCACAACGAGAGCATCCATGCGCGCTGGGATCGTGTGATTCGCAAGCTCGGCCGCACGCCTCAGACGCCCTCTGCGCCCACTATGCCGCACCCCACGAATGCTGTTACCGTTGATCCCAAGAAGCGCGCTCAGAAGGCTTCTGGGACCGCTAAGCCGGCTCATAAAGCCTATGTGCGCCAGACAGGCGATGGCATTCGCGTATCTCCGTCGGCACTCAATAAGAAGAAGCATCCCAAGTCGCAGTAGGGCAGTCGTGCGTTCTTCATGATGCGGGGCATATTTGTGCTGTATGGGGGATAATCCTCTTACGTAGATTATCTCTCATCTGTTGATGAATGCTCACATATCGAAGGGACACGCCCATGGCA
Organism: uncultured Collinsella sp.; assembly: GCA_902470905.1. Lineage (GTDB taxonomy): Bacteria > Actinomycetota > Coriobacteriia > Coriobacteriales > Coriobacteriaceae > Collinsella. Next base: position 1,734 of record CABRIC010000085.1, read on the forward strand.
ACCAGCAAACCGCGTCTTGATCGTCGCATCGTTCGCAGCCGTAATGCCATCCTTTCCGCTTTCGAGCGCCTGCTCATGGAAAAGCCGCTGGCAGACATTACGGTGAGTGCCATCGCGCGCGAGGCCAATGTCGACCGCAAGACCTTTTACGTTCACTTTGGTACGGTTGACGGCCTGCTCGATGCCATTGCCGTCGATGTGGTGGAGATGATTGTCGACTCGGTCGAGAAAACGCTTGCTTCTATGGACGGTGACACCAGCGAGCGCGCCCTGGGCGCGGCGGCGACCTTCTTTAAAACCGTTAACGAGGCACTGTGCAACAACTTAGTGCTCAATCGTCAGCTGATCGAGAATATTCCGCTCGATGATTTCATGGCTCGTCTTCGTGCGCCGCTCGAACATGAGATTGCCGAGCGCGATCTGCTGCCCCAAGGTCTCAAGGACGAGATGTTCGACTACTATCTGGCGTTTTTGCTGTCGGGTATTATCGGTATCTATCGCACGTGGGCGCTGTCTGACGGCTCGGTTCCTATCGAGCGCGTCTCTGAGGTCGCCAACGACCTGACTCTTAATGGCCTGTCTAGTCTGGAATCTCGCTTCGAATAGCATCGATAATTCAACAACTTATAGAAGTTGCGGTGGAATAGGGATTGTTTTGGTTATTGGAAGGCCGATCTAGTCCCTATTTCACCGCAACTTAGTAAAACTGTTTTGATGGTAAGGCGGAGCAGACTCGAAGATGTGCCTCGAGACTGCTCCGCTTCATTTCTGAGCGTTTGTCGTGTAGGGCAGCATTAATCGCCGTTTTTGAGCGTGCGGCCCTGTTTTTCGAACTTGTGCATGTCGCTATCGGCCATACCTTGTGACTTATCCTCGTGACGCTTGGCGTATAGCGGATCGTCGGAGTCGTTCCAGATGCGGTCGGCGACGGGTGACCATGCCTCGGCGGCAGCCTGGGTCTTTTCGCGCAGCTGCTCGGGTGACTCCTTCTCGATGAGATCGGTGCTCATTGCGCCACTCTCGGCGACCAGTTTGGGCAGCACGTCGGGATTCTCGAGCATGGGGCATGGTTTGAGGTAGTTGTCGTTGAACGGCATGTTTTCGTAGTACTTCATAAAGAGGGGAGAGCGCAGCGCGTCGAGTAAGCTCACATCGTGGATGTTGGCGTTTGAGTAGTGGATGAACACGCACGGCTCCACGTCTCCGGCGGCGTTGATGTGCAGGTAGCGGCGGCCGCCGGCGATACATCCGCCTACAAACTCGCCGTCGTTTTGGAAGTCGAGCGTAAACAGCGGCTTCTTCTCTCGCATCTCGCGGATAAAGTGATACATGTGCTCGCGCTGCTCGGGCGTGGGCATGAGCTCGGGGGTTGCATTTCGGCCAACCGGCATAAAGTGGAAGTACCAGCAGAAGAGTGCTCCCTCGCCGATCATCCAGTCCATGTTCTCCTCGGTAGCAACCGTATCGGCATTGGCGCTGGTCCAACAGGTGGAGATACCAAACGGCAAGTCGCGCTCGCGCAGGAGTTTCATGGCGTGCTCGATCTTTGCGTAGGTACCCTCGCCGCGACGTGCGTCGGTTGTGTGCTCATTGCCCTCGGCGCTGATGGCAGGGACAAAATTACCTACGCGAATCATGTCGTCGCAGAAGGCCTCGTCGATCAGCGTGGAGTTGGTAAAGCAGAGAAACACGCAGTCCTGATGTTTTTCGCAAATTCTGATCAGGTCGTGCTTGCGGACGAGCGGCTCGCCGCCGGTATAGATGTAGATATGCGTACCGAGCTCTTTGCCCTGCGTAACGATAGAGTCGATGTCTTCGAACGAGAGATTCTGCTTGTAGCCGTACTCAGCGGCCCAGCAGCCCGTGCAATGCAGGTTGCAGGCGCTCGTGGGATCGAGCAGGATGGCCCACGGAACGTTGCACTGGTACTTTTCGCGGTTCTTTTCCTGCTCTGGCCAAGCAAGCAGGTTGGCGTCGACAATGAGGGTCTTAAGCAGTTTGGTTCGCATCTGGGGATTAAGGCTGAACACACGCATGATCAGGTCATACCAATTGCCGCGGCTCTTGATGACATTGGTGAATGCCTCTCGCTGTACAGGAAATACGCGATTGGGGACCAGCTTGTTCACGAGGTCCATGATTTTGTCGATGTTTTCTTGCGGGTTGTCGTCGAGATAATCGATGAGCTTGTTGAGCGCTGCACGCTCTGCTGACTGTGTAAGCGACATGGGCATATCCTTTCACGTGCGCCTTGTGTGTGATAATACCCACTTGTGGATTAAACGAAGTATAAAGATTTGCAATGTGTCTATTCAACGAATCAATTTGATTTGGGGTGAAGCGTTATAGCGGACGCTCTCTAAGTTGCGGTGAAATAGTGTCAGATGGGGATGCGGACGATTTCTTGGGCCGCGCCTAGGCGTATCCATTGGAGTGGGTATGATGAATTGGACACCTAGTTAAGAGCGAAAGGTGTTCAAGATG
>CABRIC010000086.1 GCA_902470905.1 uncultured Collinsella sp.
CGCTCAGCCCCTCAGGCTTTGCGGAGGTCTCCTGCTTGAACGTCACCGATGTATCGCCCTGGGCCAAGCCCTGGGCAGTTCCCGCCAGCACGGCACTCACGGCAAAGGCGTACGGATCCGTGGTCGCCTGGTCTTTGCCAAGTTTGGTCTTCTCGATTGTCGCGGTACCCGCGCCGGGAAAATCAATCGTCGCCTTAACGCTCTGGCCATGCACGGGGATATTCAGCCTGTAATCCATCGCCCACTCGTTGGCATGCGAACCGCCAAGGGCCTCATCGTTAGCGGTCGAGCGCATGGTGCCGGCACAGAAGTCGTAGTCGTGCTCCTCCCACAGCTCGCGCGTGGTGTAGCGCCCGTCGTCCCACGGGCCAAAGCCGTCGCCCTTGGTGGTACCGTCGCCGCCAAACGAGGGGATCTTCTTTTTGGCAGGATTGCCCTGACTATTGCCAGACAGGCTCACGCTCGGCTTAAAGTAGCACTCGGTGACCGTCGCATCTCCCTTGTTGGCGCGCGCAGCAATGCCGCCCAGGTTCACATCGTTTTGGATGATGGGGATCACGGCGATGGGGTTGTATTGACGCGAGCTCAGGTCGCCCGCAAAGTGGCTGCGGACGAGCTCGTTGCCCTTTTCAGTCAAAATACGGCCCGCCAGGCCACCCGTCCACGCGCGCGTCACGGCGACAACGCCCACGTACGATGCGGCATAGCTGTAGCACTGCGCCGTCGAGAAGCAGTCGATGATCTTGGCGTCGCCCGCCATGCAGCCCACAAAGCCCGAGGCGTACACGTTGTTGCCGCCCAGGGCGCCGACGGCCACATCGTATTTATTGGTGACGTCGGTCATGCCCTTCTCGGCAATCGAGCCATCCTCGTTGCGCGTAGGCGTCACGCGGCAGTACTCGATGGTCGAGTTCTTGACGTAGCCGGCAAACGCCGCCATATACAGGCCCTCGCCACCGATTGCCTGTACGCCCGAGGTCGTGTTGTTGACGGCGCGGCCGCCACGGACCTCGCAGTTGTAGAGGCTGCAGCCGTCGAGCTCGCCGGCGATCAGGCCTCCCTCAAAGCCCGCGTTGGTAATCACGTTGAGCATGTTGTTGGCGCAAGTCACGTGCAGGGTGCTCTCCATGACCATGACGTTTTCGAAGCTGGTGTTGACGGCCTTGCCCACGATGATGCCGCCGCGGAAGTCCGCCCAGATGTTGGCGTCCTCGACAAGGAAGTTCTTGATGGTGGCGCCGTCGGTCTCGGCAAAGAAGCCCGTGTCGCGCTCGGGGTCCAAGACCTTATTCTCGTAGTTCAGGCCCTTCACGGTATGGTTTTGACCGTCAAAGACGCCCTTAAAGGGATGCTCTTTGTTGCCAAAGGAGAGGTGCTTGACCGTATCCGCAACAATGGCGTTCATATCATCATCGTTAAGAACGATATCGTTATCGAGATAGACGCGCCACTGCGACGTGTCGCGCTGTCGCGACAGCGCGACACACGCCAGGAAGTCGTTCCTGTTTGTGATGTGGAATTCGGTCTGATCCTCGGCATGCGCTGCCGCCGGCAGCACCATAACGCAGCAAAGGGCAATCGCCGCGACGGCAACCAGCCTGCTGAGCACACCTCGGTTTCTGTTCTTGATCTCCATGGGCTAGTTCGCCTCCGGCCAGCCCGCGGCGTCGAGCACGTCGAGGACGGTATCGTTTGCCTGCTGGTTTTTGGCCTGCACGGCCTGGACGTCGATATCGAGTTTGAATGAGCCGCCGCGCGCGGCATCGTGGTAGTCGCCCACAAAGCGCAGCGAGTCCATGAGACTCTCCGTCATGGCGCCGGGGTCGAGCATGCCGCCACGACCAGCCAATCCGCGGTAGTAGTACCACCCATCGCCGCCATCGATCCACGGGGACCCATCGCCCGCGTTCACGTGAAAGGCAACGTTGCCCGAGGCATCCGCGCTCGAACCGTCGGGCGCCACTGACGTCATGCGCAGACGAGCGCGAACGTACTCAGGCTGCGCGCCGGCGTTCTCCACGCGCACGATGCGGCTGATGTCAGAGCCCCCGGCCTTGGTGTCGGGATAGTCCCCGTGCTCGTTGGCCTCAAACGGAATCTCCTCGCCCTGCTCGTTTAGGGTGTATTCGCAGACTCGTACCTTCACGCTGCCAAACGATAGGACGTTGTTCGCCGGGACCATATCAACGGTAAAAGCCAGCGTGCCGCACAGGCACGCCAGGGCCAACAGCGCCATCGCCGCAAGCGCCAAGGTGCGTTTCTGATTGTCGGAAAGATTGTTGAGCATTACGTTCGCCAATCGTCGATCAAAGGGGGATCGAGATCCCGACCCGAATATAGGGATTGGGGAGCGGGTCGGGATCTCGGTGGAAGGGGGATTACTTCTTGGTCACAGCCCAGGCCTTGGCCTGAGCAACAGCGTTGGCGGCAGGAGTAGCCTCCTCGCCCTTCTGGCCGTCGCCGAAGATGTAGGCGGAAACCGTCATCTTAGGAGTGGTGGCAACCATAGAGCCCTCCAAGGTGCTGGGGAACACAACCTTGCTAAAGAGCTCGCCGGTGTAGACATCCTCGGAGGCATCCTTGGCTTTCAGAACGGCAGGAACGCCAGTCGTGGAGCCCTTGGCATACATGAACAGGCCGCTCAGATACTTGCCATCGGCGGACATGGTCACCTCACCATCGACCGGCTTCCAGTTGTCGTTGAGGGTGAAGTACGGGGTGTTCGCGGGAGCGGCGGTGTCATTGACCATGGCGTTCTTCACATAGATAAACACGTAGGCGTCATCGGAGCCCTTCTTGATGCCGACGTTGGGGTTCTTATCGGCAGTTGCGCCGGGAACGATCTTGGAGTCGTCGACCCACTTGGTCTCGAACAGGTAGGCCTTGCCAGTGTTCGGATCATTGGGTTTCGGCTTCTCGGGATTGTCCGGATCAGGCTTGTTTTCCGGGTGGCCAAAGCTACCAACCGTAAACACGTTATCCAGCGACTGCGTGGCCGTCAGCCATGCATAGGTGCCCACGCCGGCGGCCAGCACCAGCAGCAGCAAGGCGGCAACGATGCCGTAGCGCTTTTTCTTCTTGTTTTCCATCGTCCTCTTCCTTTCGAAAATCGACTTCCCCGGCAACGGCCCTTGCCGTTGCCGACGCCTCTCCCCTGCCGCTATGGACGCCGCTCCCCCGCATGCGCGCGGGCATGATTGCCCGCAGGCTCGTCGGGAACCATCCGATCGAGCACTATCGACGCCGCGACCAGCAGCGCCAGAACGGCCACCACAACAAGCAAACCGGGCATCGTCGTGCAATATGCGTTAACGAAGCCCAGGTAAGGGACGCAAAAAGAAACGACGCCGATCACGCGTGAAAAAGGCGTCTGCTCGGCGTCGTGCATGATGGTTCCATCTGCATTTTTGTTTGCGATTCCCTGCGTGCTAATCGTCTGCGCCACAGGGTCGACCTCGTACACCTGGTGAGTCACCACGGCGCCGTCCGATCGGTAAAAAGTTGCATTGTCGCCCACGGCAATATCCGTTGGATCAACCTGGTGAACAAACACCATGGAGCCGACGGGAAGCTCGGGCTCCATAGAGCCCGAAAGCACTGCAAAAGGCGTGTATCCAAATGCGCGGGGAGCAAAAGAAACAACGGCAAGGGCTATGACAAGCGCAAGCGCCAGACTGCTAAGAAGTGCAATAAAACGTTTGAGTCCGCGAGTCATCAAAACGATTAATCCATCCCCATCGAAGCCATATTCGATCCATTCAAGGGCCCGCCACTTTCCTCAAACGCTACAGGGCCCTTGAAAATGAGATTCGGAAAAGCCAATTTGAAATCTTTTTCATGGCATATACCATACTGTTGACCTTTATTTTTTGCAACACTTAATACCGAAATGCCCAGAAATTGGCGTGAGCAGTCTTTAATACCCGTACCGGCCTGCCTTGTTCGATACCTGTAACCAACCCCCCTATGCTATTTTTTCACGCTAAGTATGCTTTGTTGTACCTGTCTCTTATACACATCTCCGAGCCCACGAGACGCTACGCTAT
>CABRIC010000087.1 GCA_902470905.1 uncultured Collinsella sp.
AGATAGCGTAGCGTCTCGTGGGCTCGGAGATGTGTATAAGAGACAGGTGCTACGGTTTGAGCAGAGCAAAAAGCGGTTCGACCGCTACTCTGATGATTATTTATTATCACAGTATTATACGGCGGTGAACAGATGGAAACGGTTAGCGGCAATCTTGCCTCGGCGCTCAAGATCGAGCCGGGCATTACCGCGATTATCGGCAGCGGTGGCAAGTCGACCTTGCTGAAGGCGCTGGGTCTCGAGCTCATGCGCGCTGGCGGCAGGGTGCTCCTCTGCACCACCACGCGCATGTTCCCCGTCGCCGGCGTGCCATGGGACGGGTCGAGCCGTCGCCTGGACGCCGCGCCTTGGAAGCCAGGCGCCTCGCATGTCCCCGGTTGCACCTGCGAGGCCTGCGCGGGCCTTGCACGCGGAGGCATCTGCCAGGCAGGCGTCTTGGACCCGGAGACAGGCAAGCTCTCCGCCCCCGCCGAGCCACTCGGCGAGCTGGCACAGCGCTTTGACTATGTGTTGGCCGAGGCAGACGGTAGCAAGCGACTCCCGCTCAAGGCGCATGCCGCCTGGGAGCCGGTAATTCCCGCCGCCACGGCAAACGTTGTCTGGGTCGTCGGCGCCTCGGGACTGGGCAAACCCGTCGCCGAGGTTGTCCACCGCCCCGAGCTCTTTTGCGAGCGTTGCGGCTGCGAGCTCACCGACATCGCCACGCCCGAGCGCGTCGCCCAGGTGCTCAATGCCGAGATGCAGGCGCTGAAACTCAGCACCGCACGCGTCATGCTCAACCAAGTCGACACGCTCAACGACCCCACGATGGCGGATCGCTTCGAGGCAGCCCTCGGCCGTCCCATCGTCGCCAGCAGCCTCAAATAGCCGGCCCCATCTCGTCAGTTGCGGTGAAATACGGACTGTTTGGCCGCCTAACGGCCGCAAACAGTCCGTATTTCACCGCAACTGCGGAGGGGACACGGCATCTTTGCTGCTAGCGGGGCACGTAGCGGCCGGGTTGGGCTCCGGTGGGCTCGCCGTCGCGTGCCGCCAGCACGCCGTTCACAAACACGGCTTTGGCGCGGCCATGTGCCTCAAAACCCTCGAGCGGCGTGTAGTCCACGGCCTGATGCTGCGTCGCGGCACTGATTGTCCAGCGCGCTTTGGGATCCCACACGCACACATCGGCATCGGCGCCCTCGGCAAGACAGCCCTTGCGCGGGTACATGCCAAATACGCGCGCCGGGTTCTCGCTCATCAAGCGGCACAGATCCTCGGGTCCCAGCTGTCCCTCAAAGCTCGTGGCAATCGCGACGGGACGATGCTCCACGCCGGGCCCGCCGTTGGGAATCGCGCGGAAATCGTCGCGCCCGCGGTCCTTTTGCCCGTGCAGGTTAAAGCTGCAATGATCGGTCGCAATCGTATCGATCTCGCCGGCCACAAGCGCCTCGCGCAGCGCGGCACGGTCGCCGGCATGGCGCAGCGGCGGGCTCATCACGTACTTGGCGCCCGCAAAGCCGTCCTCGCCCTGCTCCAGATAGCAGGTGTCGTCGAGCATCAGATACTGAGGGCAGGTCTCGACATAGATATTCTTCTGCCCGCGCGCCTTGGCCGCACGAATGGCCTCGAGCCCCAACTTGGTCGAAAGGTGCACCACGTTGACTGGGGCGTCGCCGGCCAGGTGCGCCAGATACAGCAGGCGGCTCACGGCTTCGGCCTCACACACGTCCGGGCGGCTGAGCGCATGCCCCTCGGGCCCATGAATCCCCTGCTCGTACACGCGCTTCTGCAGCTCATTCACCAGCGTACCGTTCTCGCAATGCACGCACAGTATGCCGCCAATACGCTTGAGCTCCTCGAGCACCTCGAGCGTCTCGGCATCGTCCAGGCGCAAATGATCGTAGGCAAAGTAGGTCTTAAACGACGATACGCCCGCCTCGCGCATAGCCGAAAGATCGGCGCGGTTGCGTTCATTCCACTCGGCGAGTGCCATATGAAAGGCGTAGTTGGCCGTGCAGGTTCCGTCGGCACGGCGATGCCACTCGGCCAAGGCATCGGGCATGGTCACGCCGCGATCAGCCGTCGCGTAGTCCACGATGGTCGTCGTACCGCCGCAGGCAGCCGCACGCGTGCCGGTTTCAAAGCTATCGGCTGTCCAATCCATGCCGGTCCAGCACTGCATGTGCGTGTGGCCGTCGATAAAGCCGGGAAACACCCAGCAGCCCGCGGCGTCCTCGACGGTATCGTCGGCGCCCGGCTCAATCGCCGCGGCAATCCGCACGATCTTATCGCCATCCATGGCAAGATCGGCGCGGCGAAGCCCCTGTGGCGTCACGAGCGCGCCGTTTTTGATGATGATCATGTTGCTCCTTATCGATTCATACAGTTGGCCACGCGATCAAAATACGAGCAGGCCGCGATATGCTCCGCTATGCGTCGCTGTCCCTTGGCGGTATCGACATCCCACAGCTCGTAGGCACGCGCTTCGACCAGCGTAACGTCGACGCGACCTTTGAGAATCGAACCGCCGCCGTCCTTGCCCTCAAGACACATAAGTGCATCGAACAGTTCCGCCGGAAAGAGCACCGGGCTCGAAGGTTCACCGTTGCACGCAAGACGCACCGGATGCTTGCGGCCACGCTCGTCAAATGCACGAACCATAGCCTCAAAAGAATCCGAACTCACGAGCGGCTGGTCGCCCGGCAAAAAGAGGCAACCTTTCCAGTTACGTTCGACTCCCCACGAAAGGCCCGCACGGACGCTTTCGCTGCGCAGCTCGCCATCGTGCAGCACGCACGGGCAATGCTTGTCCTCACAAATCTGGGCGACCTCGGGCCAACGCGTCGAAACCACGACGTCAAAGCCCCGGGGAACCGAATCGATGGTCCGGGCAATCAGCGGCTCGCCATAGATATCGGCAAGCATCTTGTTAGAGCCAAACCGCCTGCCCTCGCCCGAAGCCATAATGACGCATCCAAGTTTCATGGTGATACCTCCCCTGAAACCATCGTACCCATAACTCGCGCCGCGGGCATCCACATCGAAAGCGCTTATCCCGCACGCCCGCGATGCAAAAAAGGGGGCACCCCGCCGGTTGGCAGAGCGCCCCCTTTACATGGCTTACCTCAACCCGGCTTTAGGCCTGGAGCCAACGAGCGGTGTTGCGCTCGTCGAGGGCCTTGAGGGTAGCGGCGGGATCGGCAACCTTCTGCAGGAACATCATGGCAGCGATGGCGTACGGCTTGTAGCTGGCCTCCTTGTACATGCCCACGCGGTGCATGTCGAAGACGTCGGCGTTAACCTCGCCGTGCTCGCAGGAGACACCGGAGATGTCGGCGGGCAGCGGGTGCATAAAGATAGTGTCCTGGCCGTTGGCAGTCTTCTCCATGAGCTCGGTCGTGGAGCACCAGTCCTGATGGGTGGCGTTCTGGGCGAGCAGCTCCTTCTCGAGCGCTGCGATGCCGGCGTCGTCGCCCTCGGCGTACAGGTTGGTACGCTTCTCCATGGCGGCAAACGGAGCCCAGCTCTTGGGGATCACGATGTCGGCGCCCTCGAAGGCCTCGGCCATGGTGTTGACCTGCTTAAAGGTGGTACCGGACTCGGCGGCATAGCCCTTGGCGCGCTCGACGACCTCGGGCATGAGGTCGTAGCCCTCGGGGTGAGCAAGGGTGACGTCCATGCCAAAGCGGGGCAGCAGGCTGATCAGCGACTGCGGGCAGGACAGCGGCTTGCCGTAAGAGGGCGAATAGGCCCAGGTGACGGCAACCTTCTTGCCCTTGAGGTTCTCGAGGCCGCCAAACTCGTTGATGAGGTAGAGCATGTCGGCAGAGGACTGCGTGGGGTGATCGGAGTCGGACTGC
>CABRIC010000088.1 GCA_902470905.1 uncultured Collinsella sp.
GTATATGTGCACCACGCGCCCCTCCCGGTTCACCCTGCACTCGCGGCGGACGTACCAGTAGGGCACGCCGCAGCGGTGCCCCTCGAAGCTCACGAAGCCGTCGAAGGAGATCTTCCGGCGCGGGCACAGGTACCGCTCGACCTCGGCCGTGACCTCGAGCGGCCTGGTGTTCGCCGAGCACGCCGCCTCGTGCTCGCGCATCGGGACGCATGCCGCCGCGCGCCGCCAGCGGCCTTCCTGCTCGGCGCACCAGAGGGCGGCCTCCCGGTTGAGGGCGTCAAGGTCGGTAAAGGACCTTCCCGCGAGGAAGTTCCCCTTCACGAAGCGGACGAGCCTCTCCACCTTGCCCTTCGTATAGGGGTGGCGCGGCCTGCACAACCTGGTGCGGAAGCCGACGACGCCCATGAACTCGGCGTAGTCGGCCTGCCAGACGGGCCGGCCGTCGGCATCGCGGCGGACGACCACGCTCTTCATGTTGTCGGTGAGCACGGTCGCGGGCACGCCCAGCGCCGAGAACGCGTGCAGCATCCCGATGAGGAGGTTCTCCTGGCGCGCGTTCGGGAAGAACTCGACGTGGGCGCCCCCGCAATGGTGGCAGACCATGGCGAAGCAGGCGATCCGCGCCCGCTCCCCGCCAGGGCGCTCGACCGCGACGAAGCCCCAGTCCATCTGGTAGGCCTCTCCGGGCGCCGTCCTGAAGCGCTGGCCGCGGCAGCCCTGCGGGGCCGCCTGCCGCCTCTTCGCGGGCACGAGGTCCCGGTGCGCGGCGATATAGGTCTTCACCGTGGTGAGGCCGCCGGCGTAGCCCTGGCCGAGCAGCCGCTCGAATATCACCTGCGAGTTGGTGACGCCCTTCCGCAGGAGGTCGTCCACCAGGCCGGTGTGGCCGGCGAGCACGCCCGGCGCGGCCCTCCTCCCGCTGTTCCCGTGGGGCAGGGCCCTGAACCCGTGTGCCCTGACCGTCCTCGCGCGGGAGCGGGTGAGCCCCGTCCTCCTGCAGAACTCCGCGAGGTTGCATGCCTGCGGGTCGAACCCGTCGCCCTCCTCCGCGGCCATCTCCCGGAGCGCCGCGTCTATAATCTCCTGTAGGTCATCGTGTCTCTCGTTCACCTCAATGGTCCTCCTAACGCCGGCGTGTTGGCACCACCAGCGTAGTGGCGGCGGGGAGGCACGGTGGCCATTATTCGGTGACCGGGATTGGTCAAAATAGTTTGACTATTAGCGGCTAAAATCGCCCGGCGCTAACACTGTCGACTTCGCCTGAGGGATGATTCGGCTTTTGGCAAGGCTTCGTCTATGGATCAGCATCGTCTATGCGTTCCTCGGGACGGGGTTTATACATTTACAGCTTCGTTGGCAAGCTTAAGAAAAAAGGGAGTCGTACTGCTTTTATTCAGATATGAGAACATCGGTGGGTGCCCTTTTGCGCAGCAGGCTGATATTCAAATATCCTATATTCCGAAATACGGGAAAGAATCGATAGAAACAGACGATGGCGTGCTTGGGTATGAGATATATGACGAGAACGTCGAATTGTCCGTTAGTTCTTTAACTGCTCAGATTGTGGAAAAACAGAATAGATATTTCCGATCTATGGTTGTCAATTTGCGAAAGAAATTATGCGTCACCGTGAGACTGATTGTTAGATAATCATTTTCCAGTAACAATTATTTGTGACAGGGGATTCGATATGAAAAACGCGTTGCGTGCCTCAACTGTTTTTTCTATGGCTACACTTTTGGCTGCCTCATCTTTGATGGGTCCTGTAACTGCTGCTTATGCTGCGAATAACGTGCAGTCTATGGATGTTGCGTCTGGTACTGTACCCGTAGATGATAGCGTGGCCTCGCGTGACGAGAGTTCCATCGACGGTGAAGACACGGCCGTTGATCGGTCGCTGCCAGCGGATGCTACGGAATCAGAGGATGAGGGTTTCAGCGTAGACGTTTCCGCGCCCGAACACGAGGTCGAATCGGTTGATTCCTCTTTCCAATATGTATATCTTGCCTACCCGAGCCTTCCCAGCGGGACTGATCAAGTTGTCGCCTTTGCTACTCCCGATGACGGCGACATCCTTGCTTCCGCAACGCTTAACTATGTAAGTGCCAATGGAGTACAGGGAACCACGGTTGCATCTGAATCCGCTGGTAATTCGACTGCTTTTGTATTCGGCTCGACGTTGAAATCCAATACTTACTTTCTGACTTCGATAACCTATGTTTTGCAGGGTGATGGCACTGAACATGTAGTGGATCTCTCTGACAGGGATTATTCGTTTACGATTATCGATAGCTCCATGAATTCTGAGAGCACTTCTGTTTACTATGCGGACGGCGATGGCAATGCCGTTGAAGCCCAGTCGATTCAGCAGGCATTGGAATGCGCCGATTCGCCCGATGGCATTTCCACCTATGCTGAGCGCTCCGCGCGTAATGTGGGGGTTATTGCACTTGACGCGGGACATGGCGGGGTGGATTCTGGCGCTCAGGGTAATGGCAAGAGTGAAGCCGACCTTACCTGGAAGATCATGACAGCCTGCAAAAATAAACTTGAAGCTTACGGCTTTAAGATCGTTCTTGCGCGCGAGCAGTCTGGCTACTATCCCAGCAATGATTATCTTTATCGCGTACAGCGCTGCATTGATCAGGGCGCGCAGGCCTTTGTTAGCTTTCACATCAACTCTGGGTCTTCTGGAGCTCACGGCGCAGAAGTTTATGCTCCTACCGCAAATGGCACCGACTACACGCAGGTCTCTGTTGAGCTTGCCAACAAGGTCATGAACAACCTTGCTGCTATGGGACTAACATACCGCGGCGTATTTCAAATGGAGGTAGGCGACGAGTTCGCCGTTATCCGCTGCGCTCGCGAGCAGGGAATTCCAGGTATTCTTATCGAGCATGGTTTCATTTCGAATTACGGTGATGTGGCCAACTATTTCTCGGACGATGGTTGCCGTCGTCTGGGAGAGGCTGACGCTGCTGCTATCATCGCGCAGTTTCCGCATCCCTACTCCGTCAATGGAATTTCCTTCTCGGAAGAACTGGGACATGCGGGGTCAACGGTAAAAATCGGTGTAAATGTTAGCGGCAAGACTGATGGCCTTAGATATAAGTTTGTTTGGCATAGGGCTGGGTCTGATTGGAGTGATTCCAATTGGGGTGTAATCGGTCAAGACTTAACTTCGCCGTCGATTTCTTGGACCCTGCCCCAGGCTGGTGAATATGAGATCTATGCTGATGTCATTGACTCCAATGGGTATGTGACTAGCACTTCTAAATACAAAGTTGTTAATTGGTCTCTTGAGTCGCTCGAAGTCTCGGGCGACGCCCGCTGCGGCAAGCCGGTCAAGCTGCAGGCCAAGGTGTCCGGCGACGCCTCCGGCCTCAAGTACAAGTTCGTCTGGGAGAAGGGCGGCTGGGCCAAGTGGGGCGTCGCCCAGCAGCCCTCCGCTTCCTCCTCCTGCGAGTGGACCCCGACCGAGCCGGGCGAGTACACCGTCTACCTCGACGTGATCGACGGCTCCGCCGAGAGGCACCTGACCCGCAAGGTCACGGTCGGCGAGCGCTACTCCGTCGAGTCGCTCGAAGTCTCGGGCGACGCCCGCTGCGGCAAGCCGGTCAAGCTGCAGG
>CABRIC010000089.1 GCA_902470905.1 uncultured Collinsella sp.
GTCGATACATGCCTTCAGGTTGGGGCGATCGACCGCCTCGAGGATGCGCGCGACATCCTGTGCCGTATTGACCAGCACGGACTCCGACGGCTGCAGTGCCTCGAGCGCGACGCGAATACCGCGTGTGTCAGCGTAGTCGCACACCGAGCGCAGCATGGCGACGCTGCGGGACCAGGCGTCCTCAGCTGGCTCGTCCAGATAGGCCCAACCACTCGTCACCAGAATCTGCGGCACGCCCAACTCAACGGCAACGTCGATCACATTCTTAAAGTACGAGAGGATGCGTTTTTGGCCCGCCTCACCGCGCACCGCGACGTTCCACGGCTTGGGGTTGTTCTGCTCGGGGCACACGCACACGATCTTGATACCGTATTGGGCGGCAAGATCGCGAATCTTATCCACCGAATCGTGCTCATGGCAATCCACATACAGGTGCATCGAGCCGGTCCACAGCTCGATATTGCGATAGCCGGCCTCACCTGCAGCCTTAAAAAACGTCTCGATGCTGTAGTAACGATGGTTGATGTTCATGAGCGAAAGCTCGGGTACGACCATAGCCCTCCCCTTTCGTACGGAGTTTTAAAAAACAGGGGGCCGCCGCAGATGCGACAAGCCCCCCAAAGATCGACGCAACCGTTAGACGCGATGGAAGCGCGATTCGAACATATTAGGCAAGCACGCCAAAGTAAGCGCCGATGATGCCCACGACCATGGTGCAGAGGATCAGGACCATCGGGTTGATCTTCTTGGAGAGCAGCCAGTAGTAGAGCCAGAAGGCGGCCATACCGAGCATACCGGGCATGATGCCGTCCAGGATGTCCTGGAGAGTCTGAGCGGAGTCGCCCTGACCAATGGCGATGGGCAACGAAGCCCAGAACATGTCCTTGCTCATGGCGCCGACGACCATAACGCCGACAATGCCGACGCAGGCCATGATCTTTTGCATCAGGCCGGTCTTCTGAGCCTCGTCGAGGAAGCCAATGCCTAGCTCATAACCCTTGATAGCGCCAAAGATACGAATCAGGAACGCCGGGATGTTGTAGACGAGCAGGAAGGCGATGGGGCCGAAGACGTTGCCGGCCTGGCACAGGCTGATGCCCACGGCAGCGGCGACGACGCGCAGGGTGGACAGGAAGAAGGAGTCACCCAGGCCGGAAAGCGGACCCATGAGGGCGGCCTTGATGTCGTTGACGCTCTCGGGCTCAACCTCGCCACGAGCGACCTTTTCTTCCATGGCCATCGCGATGCCGCCCACGAAGGGAGCGAGCTGCGGGGTGATGTTGAAGAATGCGCTGTGACGGTGCAAGGCCTCGGCGTAATCATCGGGACGGCCGGCATAGATCTTCTTGAGCATGTTGGCGACCATCAGGCAGAAGGCAATGTTCATCTGCTTGTAGTAGGTCCAGGAGAATTCCATGCCCAGGGCGCCGGTGTTCACGGCGCTCTTAATGAGGTCGGAGCGAGTAATCTGGTTCTCGGAATTAGAAGTCATCGTCCTCATCCCCTTCCACAGAAAGCTGGGACTGGGCGCCACCAAGGCCCAGCAGGTCGTACTTGTCGATGCCGATGATGATTGCGATCAGGGCGACGCCGAGGACGGGCACGTTGGCATAGGAGCACAGCAGGAAGCCCAGGAAGTAGAACGGCACGAGCTGCTTGGTAAGCACCAGACGGCCGAGCATGGCGAAGCCCATGGCAGGCAGGATGTTGGCTGCGACGCCAAAGCCATCGAGGACGAACGTCGGGATGAAGTCGAGCAGGCCCTGAACGGCGTCGGCACCCAGATAGAAGGAGACCGAGCACAGGATAAAGGCCAGGACGACAATCACGAGACCGATAATCCAGTGCATAGCGTAGATACCCTTGAGGTTACCCTTGCTGGCAAAGACGTCGGCACGGTCGACCAGAAGGGGCATACCGGCGTTGACGACGTTCTTAATGGCCAGGCACAGAGTGGCGATGGGCATCGCGAGCGCGATAGCGGCCTCGGTGCTCTGACCCAGCTGAATAGCGAAGGCGCAGGCGAGCACACCGCCAATACACTCATCGGGCGGCACGTAAGCGCCGATGGAGATTGAACCCATGAAGAGCAGCTCGAGGCTCGCACCGATGGCGAGGCCGGACTGCAGGTCCCCGAGGACTATGCCGACGAGCGGGCACAGAACGATCGGGCGGAACGCATAGAGCGTACCGAGCTGATAATCGAGCTTACCGAAGGCAGCGATAAGTCCGATGAGGATCGCTTGAACAAGCATTGTTCCTCCCTTTGATCCCTCTTGGATCCGCGCGGCGATTCCCGACTTGTCAGCGCGCCCTTTTCCATGCCGACAATCGCCTAGACAGATCCAGCTTGTACCGGTGTGCTGTTAACACCTAAACCGGTGCAAATGATTTGATACCAATTATATAGTCATGAGAATACTATTTAATACCAATCGCTCAACGGGCGTGTACTCCCGGTGAACGGTAGATGGGGGTAACGGGTAAAGCGTTTATCCGGTACGCCCACGAATAGGGGCGGCGCCGTGCGCGCCGCCCGTGGTTCTCAATTAGAGGGCGCTTAGGGCATCGACCTTGGGGTCGTCGGCCAGAGCGCGAATCTCGACCTCGACACCGCGGCCGACGAGCTCACGAATGTCCTCTTCCTCGGCAGCAGTCACAAAGATCTGGCGGGAGATCTTACGGGCATCGGGACGCTGCTCGTCCTTGGACTTGGTGTTGCCCAGGTTGATGGAGGTAATCTGCGGGCAGCCGTCGACAAGCTGCTTGGCCTCGGCGATGCTGGCGACGCAGATGATCATCTTGTACTTATCGGTAACACCGGAGTTGATGGCCTCGATGGCGTGCTCCATGTCCTTGATGACGAGCTTGACGTTGGCCGGCTTTCCCATCTTGAGCGTAGTCTTCCAGACGGGATCGTTGGCAACCTTGTCGCCAACGCAGAAGATGCAGTCAGAACCCAAGCCCTGGACCCAAGAGACGGCCACCTGGCCATGAAGCAGACGATGGTCGACGCGAAGCAGTTGAATCATGATTGACCCCCAAAGGTCTCATGCCGGAAACCCGGCCCCATTAATAGCAGGCGGTGACTAGAACTCTTCCTCGTCATCCGCATCGGTCAGCAGGTCGTTGACAAACTTGACGCGCGTGTCGTCAGCCGCGAGGATCTCGCGGATAACCTGATCGGCGGGAGCCTCCTGGTCCGAAAAGAGCAGCTGGATCAGCAGCGGCAGATTCATGTTGGCAACCAGGTAGGTGTTGGGGCGCGTCTGGACGATCTTGGTGAACTCGTTGTTGACGCTGCCGCCAAACAGGTCGGTGCACACGATTACGTCGTCGGCGGGGTCGAAGGTCGCCAGGAGCTTGGCGGCCTCCTCGGCGACATCGGTGCGGCCGTCGACAAACATCGACAGGTCGTGGACGTTATCGCGCGCGCCCGAGAGCAGCTCGGTACTCTCCTTGATGCCGGTCGCAAAATGCGCGTGGCTGGCGAAGATGTATTGCCTCATTGCGGTTTCCCCCAAATGAAATTAGTAGTCGAACTGGTGGTAGTAGCGGCGGTACTTGAGGTTGTGCTTGGTGACC
>CABRIC010000090.1 GCA_902470905.1 uncultured Collinsella sp.
CTACACAAGGAGTATCGTCGGCAGCGTCAGATGTGTATAAGAGACAGTCTCTCGCTGGTGTCGCGTCTGGTCGACATTCGATCGATTCGCGTTGGCAGCGACTTTAGGCTGGGTCGTGGCGGTGCTTCTGGTGTTGCCGAGATGCGCGCCTGGGGTTCCGAGCACGGCGTTGACGTGTATGGTCACGACCTGCTTTGCGAGGGCGGTGAGGCCATTTGCGCCACCCGCATTCGTCATGAGCTGGGACAGGGCCATGTGGAGCTTGCTGCTGGGTTACTCGGCCGTCCGTATATGGTGCGTGGCGGTGTTATTCGCGGCCGTCACGAGGGTTCTGGCATGGGCTTTCCCACGGCAAACTTGCAGGTTCCCGACGGCATTCAGGTGCCAGCCGATGGCGTGTATGAGGGTCTGGTGCTGGTCGATGACACCGCGTGGCCCGCTGCTGTGAACGTCGGCCTGCCGCCAACGTATGCTGACGATGCGGCATCTGCGCATCTCGAGGCTAATTTAATTGGTTATACGGGCGACCTGTACGGCGCTTCCGTTTCGCTGGCGTTTACGCGCTGGCTGCGTCCCTCGCGTGTGTTCGATTCGCTGGATGAGTTGATCGCGACCGTCGAGGGTAATATCGAGGATATTCGTCACAACTTGGGCGATCAGGGGGTGAGCATCCGTGATTAGCGATGAGGAAAAAGACCAGGTACGCGCTGCGTCTGACCTGGTTGCCATCGTGCAGGAAACGGTCGAGCTCAAGCCTCGCGGCCATGAGTTTTGGGGATGCTGCCCCTTCCATGGCGAGAAGACGCCGTCCTTCCACATTATCCCCGCCACGCAGGTGTGGCATTGCTTTGGTTGCGGCGAGGGTGGCGACGTTTTCACGTATATCATGAAGCGCGAGAACCTGAGCTTTCCCGAGTCAATCCGTTACTTGGCCGATCGCGCGGGTATTGAGCTGCATGACACCGGAGATCGCCGCGAGCGCGGCACCAAGCGTGCCCGCATCTACGATCTGTGCGCCGAGACCGCCCAGTTCTACCACACCATGCTCATGCGCGGTAAGGACGGCCGTCCGCGCGAGTACTTTGCCAGCCGCGGCATGGGCGGCGACGTCTGCCGCCGCTACTGCCTGGGCTTTGCACCGGGCCGTAACGCGCTGGTGTCGCACCTGTCCCAGGCGGGTTTTACCCCGCAGGAGATGATCGACGCCAACGTTGCCGTGAGTCGCGGGCGCGGGCAGCTTGCCGACCGCTTTTACGACCGCGTGATGTTCCCCATCTTTGACGAGCAGGGTCACAACATTGCCTTTGGCGGTCGCATTATGGGCGACGGCCAGCCTAAGTATCTCAACACCGCCGAGACGAGCGTGTTTCATAAAAAGCGAAACCTCTACGGCTTTAATTGGGCCAAGGAGTTTATCGTCGCGCAGGATACCGCCATCGTGGTAGAGGGCTATACCGATTGCATCGCCTGCTGGGAGGCGGGGATTAAAAACGTTGTCGCCACGCTGGGCACCGCCCTCACGGAGCATCACGTCAAGACGCTCACTCGCTTTGCCAAGCGCATCGTGTATATGTTCGACGGCGATGCAGCGGGCCAGAAGGCCGCCCGTCGCGCGATTCAGTTTATCGAGCAGGATTCCATGGACCTGCGCTGCGTGGTGCTCCCCGACGGCAACGACCCCATGGAGTTCATCACCGCACATGGTGGCGAGGCACTGCAGGCGCGCATCGACGCGGCCGAGCCGCTTATGGACTTTGTTTACCGTTCGCTGCAGGAGTCGAGCGACATCACCACGCCGGGCGGTCGCGCAAAGGCGCTGGAAGATGCGCTGACGCTTATCTATCCGCTGCGCGACAGCTATATGATCGACACGTACTTTATCCAGATTGCCGATCTGCTTGGTTTGGATCTGGAGACCGTGCGTGCGAGCTCGGGCCGTGTGTTTCGTGATGTCGCCAAGCGCGAAGATGCGGAACGCCGCCGTGAGCAGAACTATGAGCGCCAGCGGGCGCAGGCCGAGCGCTCCGGTAGCGCGGGCGGTCGGGCGTCGGGTTCTCGCGATGCCGGTCGCGGCGCTTGGGCATCGGGCGCGACGCCGCCGGTGTCCGCGCCGGTCGAAGAAGAGCCGTACGACTACGTCCCGCTCGATGCCTACGGTGCTGCGCCCGTGGAGGTCGTCGACGACCTGCCGCCGATTGACGTACTTGATGGTATGGGCGCTGCTCCTGTGGCTGATGGTTCGGGCGCACCGGCTGCGGCAGCGCCGGTGGTTTTGACCGATCTTGAGCGTAAGTCCTTGGCAGGGGAGCGCGAGCTGTTGACGATGCTCACGAGCTACCCCGACCTGTTCCGCACGTATGCCGACCGTATCTGCTCCATCGAGTGGGTGGATCCGCGCCACGAGTCAATCGCATGGGCCGTGCTGGCAACGCCGCCGGGAACCGATCCGGCAGCTTGCATGGATGCGGCGCGCTCGGTGTGTCCCGAGGCGGCAACGCTTGTGAGTGCCGGGCGCATCTCGGCGACGAGCAAGCACCCCACCGAGACGAACATCGTGTTTATGCTCGATACGCTCGAGCTCTACACCATCAAGCGTCGCATGCGTGCCGCACAGGCCAAGCTGCGCCAGGACCGTTCGCTCGATGATGAGGCCCGTCGTGCGCTGACCGTTCAGGCCGCGCAGGACTCGCAGCGTCAGCGCGAACTGCAAAAGTCGATCGGCGGCGTGGCGGATCCGTTTCGTTTGATCGGCCTGGAGGCCGCAGGCACCGAACAAGCCTAGATGTTGTGGTCAACCAGCGTATTCTCGCCTATATCCAGCCCTCTTTTTGGGTATAGACGTCAATGTGTGTGCTAAAGTATTGAGTCCTGTGGACTATGAAGGGAGAATCTGTGCCAAAAAAGACTGAGAGCACGGGTACTGGGCTGGAATCCTACGTTGCAAAGCTCATGGGCAACGGCTCAAACAGGACTTCGGTAACCGAGGACGAGATTCAGGTCGCCCTGAAGGATATCGATGTTTCTGACGAGCAGCTCACCGCGGTGTATTCCGCGCTGCGCAACAGCGGCATCCAGATTATCTCCGCGAGCGGTAACGACGACGCCCCCATGGACGTCGACGATGACGATAACGATACCGATACCGACGATTTCGATGACGACGACGAGCACGATTCTGGCTCGCTCGACGATCACGAGCTCAAGATGGCCCGCCAGGCCGACGCCGAGATGGGTTCTTCCAAGAGCAAGAAGAAGCGCACCGTGCGCACGTCCCGTTCGCGATCGCGCGTGCGCGGCATCGATGCCTCCACGGTGATGCTGACCGGCGACCCGGTCCGTATGTACCTCAAGGAGATCGGCAAGGTCGACCTGCTGACCGCCTCCGAAGAGGTCGATCTGGCCATGAAGATCGAGGCCGGTCTTGAGGCCACCGAGAAGCTCGAGGCTGCCGATGCTGGTGAGCTCGAACTCACGCGTGCCGAGACTGTCTCTTATACACATCTGACGCTGCCGACGATACTCCTTGTGTA
>CABRIC010000091.1 GCA_902470905.1 uncultured Collinsella sp.
GATAGCGTAGCGTCTCGTGGGCTCGGAGATGTGTATAAGAGACAGGGGTAGCGGTATCGTGAACCGAATAAAACTAAAACCCAGGCAAGGGAGCTAGATATGAGCAAGCAGACCATCGGTACGACGTGTGTTCAGGGCGGCTATCACCCGGGAGATGCCGAGCCGCGTCAGGTGCCCATCTACCAGTCCACCACGTGGAAGTACGACACGTCCGAGCACATGGGCAAGCTTTTTGACCTGGAGGAGTCGGGCTACTTCTATAGCCGTCTGCAGAACCCCACGTGCGATCTGGTTGCCGCCAAGATCTGCGAGATGGAGGGCGGCACTGCCGCGATGCTCACGAGCTCGGGCATGGCCGCGAATTTCCTTGCGATCTTTAACGTGGCCGGTGCCGGCGATCACGTAGTCGCGAGCTCTGCCATCTATGGCGGCACGTACAACTTGCTCGCGCACACCATGGGCCGTATGGGGCTGACCTGCACGTTCGTTGCCCCCGACTGCACCGATGAGGAGTTGGAGGCAGCCTTCCAACCCAACACTAAGCTCGTCTTTGGCGAGACCATCGCCAACCCCGCCCTTGCCGTGCTCGATATTGAGCGCTTTGCCAAGGCCGCGCATGACCACGGCGTGCCGCTGATGGTCGACAACACCTTCCCGACGCCCGTGATGTGCCGTCCCTTTGAGTGGGGCGCCGACATCGTTACGCACTCCACCACCAAGTACATGGATGGACATGCTGCCTACCTGGGCGGCGTAATCGTCGACCACGGTCAGTTTGACTGGATGGCCCATGCGGACAAGTTCCCGGGTCTCACCACGCCCGACGAGAGCTACCACGGCGTGACGTATGCCGAGAAGTTCGGTCGCGAGGGCGCCTTCATTACCAAAGCAACCGCTCAGCTCATGCGCGACCTCGGCCCCATGCAGAACCCGCAGGCGGCGTTCTTCTTGAACAGCTCGCTCGAGAGCCTGCATGTGCGCATGCCGCGTCATTGCGAGAATGGCCTGGCCGTTGCCAAGTTCCTGCAGAGCCATCCCAAGGTGCGCTTCGTGAGCTATCCGGGTTTGGAGGGCGACAAGTACTATGACCTGGCTCAGAAGTACATGCCCAACGGTACCTGCGGCGTCGTGAGCTTTGGCTTTAACGGTGGTCGCGCGGCGGCCGAGACCTTTATGAAGAGCCTCAAGCTCGCCCAGATCGCCACACACGTGGCCGACGCCCGCACTTGCTGCCTGCATCCTGCTAACGCCACGCATCGCCAGATGAACGATGAGGAGCTCATCGCCTGTGGCATCTCCGCCGACATGGTGCGCCTGTCGTGCGGTCTCGAGGACACGGCCGATCTGATTGCCGACCTTGAGCAGGCGCTCGAGCAGTGCTAGGCTAGCGTGCGTACGAGGCGCCGATGCTGGCAGAAAGCTTCGACGACCTTTCGTTCCGATTCCGTAGGCGGGACCCCAATCGCGACTGTTTGCAGGCGATCGGGGTCCCGTTTTTGCGTTGCGCCACTCGAAAGGATGGATATGGAGAAAACCGCAGAGCAGCTGCGCCGCGAGCACATTGCCCTTGAGGGCGACACCCATGGCAAGAACAAGTGGGCGATTCTGTTTACCGTGCTCATCATGACGTTTATGGTGTGCCTGGATTCGACCGTCGTGACCGTGGCGCTGCCCGTGATGCAAAAGGAGCTGGGCGTGGGCCTCGATCGCATTCAGCTGGTAAGCTCGGTGTATCTGCTTGCGACATGCGTGGCTATGTTGCCGTTTGGCCGTCTGGGCGACGTGCGCGGCAAGGTGAATGTGTTCCAGCTGGGCGTCATCGTCTTTTCGGTCGGTTCGCTGCTGTGCGGCCTTTCATCCTCGCTCGAGGTTCTTTTTCTGGCGCGCATTGTTCAGGGCGTCGGTTGCGCGGCGGCCATGGCCAACAACATGGGTATCATCACCGAGTCGTTTCCGGCGCGCGAACGAGGCCGTGCCATGGGTATTCTCGCGACCTTCGTGGCCCTCGGCATGATGTGTGGCCCCGTGCTCGGTGGCATGCTGGTGGCAAGCTTTCCCTGGGAGAGTATCTTCCTCATCAACCTGCCTATTGGCGTCATCTCGTTTATCGTGGGACTCTACACACTGCCGCATGTTAAGCCGGAGGCCGGCGACCGTCCCATGTCCCTTGCCGAGGCCGCTCGTCGCTGCTTTGCAAATTCGGCCTTCACCATCAACCTTGCCTGCATGCTCATCGTGTTCGTTGGCATTGGCGCATCCGAGTTTATCCTGCCGTTCTATTTTCAGGACGCCCACGGCTTTGGTTCTGACGTTTCGGGCCTGCTGTTTTTGGCGCTGCCGATGGTGAATGCCTTTATCGGCCCGCTTTCGGGTACGGTTTCGGACCGTGTTGGCTGCGAGGGCCCCACGGCGGTCGGCCTGGGCGTGTACGTATGCGGTCTTTTTGCGGTAAGCACGCTCGATGAGCGCTCTTCTATCCCTGTGATCGTGTGCTGTGTCGCGTTTATGTCGTGCGGTACGTCGATTTTCCAGAGTCCCAACAACTCGCTGTACATGGGCTCGGCTCCGCGTGAAGCGCTCGGCTTTGCGGGCAGCCTGGGTAGCCTGGCGCGCTATGCGGGTATGGCAGTGGGCATTACGGCGGCGTCGCATATCCTGTATGGGCAGATGAGCGTGGCGATGGGCGAGGCCGTGACCAGTTTTGTTGCGGGCCGTCCGGATGTGTTTTTGTTTGGTTTCCGTTCGGTGTTCTATGTGTTGATGGCTGTGGCCGCTGTGGGCTTTGCGCTCGCCATGGTGCGTTTGGTGAGGGTGCGCGCCCGCCATTAGCTTGTGGAGGCAGGCTTGCCACGAATCGGGCCTATCTACTTGTCTTGCGGCTTTATGGTGCGATGCGGCTTGTGGGACGGGCGGGGGTCGGTCCGTGGTAGACTATCGAACAACGTTTATTAATCGCGCGGTATCGTTGCCGCGAGAAGGGGTTGCGCCATGCAGGAGCTTGAGGATCGTATTCGCCATGACGGCATCGTAAAGGCCGGTAACGTCCTTAAGGTTGATGCCTTCCTCAACCACCAGTGCGACGTTGAACTGTTCGACCACATGGGCGCCGAGTGGGCCCGTCTGTTCGAGGGTGTCGAGATCAACAAGATCCTGACGATCGAGGCTTCGGGCATTGGCATGGCTTGCATCGCGGCCCAGCATTTTGGCGGCGTGCCGGTTGTCTTTGCCAAGAAGGCGCAGTCCATCAACCTCGACGGCGAGCAGTATGCCACGACCATCTACTCCTCTACCAAGCAGACGGAGTA
>CABRIC010000092.1 GCA_902470905.1 uncultured Collinsella sp.
ATGGACGCTCTGACCCACTGCATGGAGGCCTACGTTTCCACCTGCGCCTCTATGTTCACCGATGCCAACGCTCTGCACGGCATCCGCGAGATCGTCGAGTGGCTGCCCAAGTCCTATGCTGGCGACCATGAGGCCCGTCAGCACATGCACGAGGCTCAGTGCATCGCCGGTATCGCCTTCTCCTCGGGCCTGCTCGGCATCGTTCACTCCATGGCTCACAAGACCGGTGCTGCCTTCGAGAACGGCCACATCATCCACGGTGCTGCTAACGCCATGTACCTGGGCAAGGTCATCCAGTGGAACTCCAAGGATCCCCGTGCTGCCGAGCGTTACGCTTACGTGGCCAAGGAGATCCTGCACCTTCCCGGCGAGACCAACGAGGAGCTCATCGCTGCACTCGTCCAGAAGATTCGCGACCTCAACGACCAGCTCAACATTCCGCAGTCCATCAAGGATTACGCGAATGGTGGCGTGAAGGTCGACGCCGAGAACCCGCAGATGGTTTCCGAGGAGGAGTTCCTCGCCAAGCTGCCCGAGATCGCCGCGAACGCCGAGCAGGACGCTTGCACGCCCGAGAACCCGCGTGAGACCAAGGCTGCCGACTTCGAGAAGATCCTCAAGGCCTGCTACTACGACACCGACATCGATTTCTAATCGACTCTTGTTATCGTAACGAGGGGCTCCGCACGTATCTGTACGGAGCCCCTTTCTTTTTTCTTTTAGAGAATGGGATAGTTATGGCTGCAATTTTCAATAGCCCCAGCAAGTACATCCAGGGTCCGGACGAGCTCGCCAAGCTCGGCTCTTACGTTGAGCCGCTCGGCGCTAAGGCCCTCGTCATCGTGACGCCTTCGGGCAAGAAGCGCGTCGGTGCCAAGATCGAGGGCGGTTTTACCGAGGCTAAGGCCGAGCTGCTGTTTGAGGACTTTAACGGCGAGTGCTCCAAGGGCGAGGTCGATCGCCTGGTTGCGCTCGCTCGCGACAACGGTTGCGACATCATCGTCGGCGTCGGTGGCGGCAAGATCCTCGACACCGCGAAGGCCGTCGCCTATTACCTGGAGTCCCCGGTTATCATTTGCCCCACCATTGCTTCGACCGATGCCCCGTGTTCGGCGCTTTCGGTGCTCTATACCGATGACGGCCAGTTCGACAAATACCTCTTCCTTAAGGCAAACCCCAATATCGTCCTTATGGATACGACGGTTATCGCGGCGAGCCCGGTGCGCCTGACGGTTTCCGGTATGGGCGATGCGCTCGCAACCTATTTCGAGGCTCAGGCGACGCACGATGCCGACGGCGGCACCTGCGCCGGCGGCAAGGGCGGAATGGCCGGTCTGGCGCTCGCCAAGCTCTGCTACGAGACGCTTATGGCCGATGGCGTCAAGGCCAAGGTCGCGCTGGAGAAGGGCGCGCTCACGCCTGCCGTCGAGCACATCATTGAGGCCAATACGCTGCTTTCGGGCATTGGCTTTGAGAGCTCGGGCCTTGCCGCTGCTCATGCCATCCACAATGGTCTGACGATGCTGCCCGAGTGCCACGGCATGTATCACGGCGAGAAGGTCGCCTTCGGCACTATCGTCCAGCTGGTACTCGAGGATGCCCCGACCGAGAAGCTCGAGGAAGTCTTGGGCTTCTGCATTGAGCTTGGCCTGCCGGTCACGATGAAGGAACTTGGCGTTGCCGAGCTTACGCGCGAGCAGGCCATGATTGTTGCCGAGGCCGCGTGCGCGCCCGAGGACACCATGTGCAATATGCCGTTTGAGGTGACGCCCGAGATGGTCGCAAACGCCATCCTGGGTGCCGACGCACTGGGTCATTATTACCTTATGGATGAGTAAACTAAGGTAAGGAAGGGGCAAAGCCGACAGATGGCTTTGCCCCTTTTTTGCTATGGTGCAAAGTGGCCTGTCTCCAATGCACAAGTTGGTGCAGAGGGCAGGTTACTTTGCGCCAATCGTTGTTTGATGAAGGGCGGATTCTCGTATGGCGCTCCCATGGTTTATGGCGGTCCGGGCCGGTATGTTCAGGGGCCGGGAGAGCTCTCGCGTCAAGGCAGATTTCTGTCATGGCTGGGGTGCTCCGCCTATGTCCTGTTTGACCAAGGCACCGAGGATCGACTGTGCAAACAGATCGTCGATGGATTTCTGGGCGAAGATCTAAGCGAGCCGTTCTTTAAGATTTATGACGGTCCGTGCAGCGAGATTTCCGATGTCGACCTGCAAGGTGTTGCAAATGCGGTCTTTAGTAACGAGCGTAACATGGCCAACGAGCAGGCCAAGGTGACCAAACAGAAGCTCGTGCAGCTCATGTGCGAGGCATAGCTTGGCGCTTGATCGACCTTGTGCAATCGGGGCGGCG
Source organism: uncultured Collinsella sp. (assembly GCA_902470905.1). Classification (GTDB taxonomy): domain Bacteria; phylum Actinomycetota; class Coriobacteriia; order Coriobacteriales; family Coriobacteriaceae; genus Collinsella. Next base: position 2,359 of record CABRIC010000092.1, read on the forward strand.
ATAAGCCATGGGCTATTTGCCGCAAAGATGCGCCGCGTGTAATTTACCCGAGGCGTGGGCCGATGGCGTATCATTATCTCTTGCTTGTTTGCACTGCTCAGGGAGGGGCCGCGCATGGCGCAGGAACACGATCTGTTTGATGACATTATCGAGATCAGCAAGGGTTTCGACTTTCTAAAAAACCCGCTTGGCGGTGTGACCGATGCGCTCGATCCGTCGGCGCCGCAGTGGAATCCTGCCGACTACAAGGAGCGTCCGCGTGGCAACACCATTCCGTGCCTGACCTGCAAAAACGAAAAGAGCAGCTGCACCGCGTGCATGGACGTTTGCCCGGTCGACGCTATCGAGGTCGAGGAAGACGCTATCGAGATCCTCGACTCCTGTCGCAAGTGCGGCCTGTGCGCCGCTGCCTGTCCGACCGAGGCGATCATTTCGCCGCGCCTGGCGCCCAAAAACCTGTATGACGATATCGTCTCTGCTGCTACGAGCCACGAGACCGCCTACGTCACCTGCACGCGCGCCCTCAAGCGCATGCCGCGCGAAAACGAGGTCGTCGTTGCCTGCGTGGGCGATATTACGGCCGAGACCTGGTTCTCGGTACTGGCGGACTATCCCAACGTGAGTGTGTACCTGCCGTTGGGTGTGTGCGATAAATGCCGCAACACCGGTGGTGAGGACATTCTGGGCGAGGCCATTGCTACCGCCGAGGAGTGGGCGGGCACGGGCATGGGTCCTGTCTCTTATACACATCTCCGAGCCCACGAGACGCTACGCTATCT
>CABRIC010000093.1 GCA_902470905.1 uncultured Collinsella sp.
CCACTAATACTTACGTAATTCATTTCTTCGAAAGGAATCAAACCATGGGTGTTAACCTTTCCGGCCGTAGCTTCCTCAAGCTTCTCGACCTCACCACCGAGGAGATCGAGTACCTGCTCAAGCTCTCCAAGAACTTCAAGGATATGAAGCGCGCTGGCGTTCCGCACCGCTATCTCGAGGGCAAGAACATCGTTCTGCTCTTCCAGAAGACCTCTACTCGTACCCGCTGCGCCTTCGAGGTCGGCGGCATGGATCTGGGCATGGGCGTCACCTACCTCGATCCGGGTTCGTCGCAGATGGGCAAGAAGGAGTCCATCGAGGACACTGCCCGCGTTCTCGGCCGCATGTATGACGGCATCGAGTTCCGTGGCTTTGCCCAGGACGACGTCGAGGAGCTCGCTGCTAAGTCCGGCGTGCCCGTGTGGAACGGCCTGACCACCGAGTGGCACCCTACCCAGATGCTCGCCGACATCCTGACCGTCCAGGAGAACTTCAACTACGACATCAAGGGCAAGACCCTCGTCTTCATGGGCGACTGCAAGAACAATGTCGCTCGCTCCCTCATGGTCGTCTGCTCCAAGCTCGGCATGAACTTCGTGGCCTGCGGCCCCGAGGAGTGCATGCCCGCTGACGACGTCATCGAGGCCTGCAAGCCCATCGCCGAGGCTAACGGCTGCACCATCAAGCTGACCACCGACGTCAAGGACGGCGTCACCGGTGCCGACGTTATCTACACCGACGTGTGGGTCTCCATGGGCGAGCCCGACGAGGTCTGGGCCGAGCGCATCGCTCAGCTCACCCCGTATCGTGTCACCTCCGAGGTCATGGCTATGGCCAACCCGGGTGCCATCTTCCTGCACTGCCTGCCCAGCTTCCACGACACCAACACCACCATTGGCGCCGAGAAGTGCGAGCAGTTCGGCATCACCGAGCAGGAGGTCACCGACGAGGTCTTCGAGAGCCCCGCTTCCAAGGTCTTCGACGAGGCCGAGAACCGCATGCACACCATCAAGGCTGTCATGTACGCCACGCTCAAGTAAGAGCATCTAGCATCTCGCTCGGGGTGTATTGCTGCACACCCCGAGCGGTTTTATCTGGTAATAATCTCGCATCAAGCGGCAGGCACGGCACGGAAGAGCCGCTTCTGGCGAGATCAGTAAATGATTTATGAAGGGGGGATGAGAACTATGACTGAGACCGCTAAGAAAAAGCGCGGTATGCCTTCATCGTTCACCATTCTTCTTGCTCTGCTGGCAATTGTCGCAGTGATTACCGTTATCGTCTCCGGCACGTCCGGCGGCGCGGTTACTGCCGCCCGTCTGAGCGATTTCTGCACCGCCCCGATTAAGGGCTTCGCTGACGCTCTGCCCGTCTGCCTCTTCGTTATGATCCTGGGCGGCTTCCTCGGCATGATGACCGAGACCGGCGCTCTGGACAACGGCATCGCCGTCCTGGTGCAGAAGCTTAAGGGCAACGAGATCATGCTCATTCCCGTGCTGATGCTCATCTTCTCCCTCGGTGGTACCACTTATGGTATGTGCGAGGAGACCGTTCCCTTCTACGCCCTGCTCGCCGCTACCATGATGGCCGCTGGCTTCGACCCGATGGTCGGCGCCGCTACCGTCCTGCTCGGCGCTGGCTGCGGCTGCCTGGGCTCCACGGTTAACCCGTTCGCCGTCGGCGCTGCCGTCGACGCTCTGACCGGCGTTGGCATTGAGGTCAACCAGTCCATCATCATCGGCCTCGGTGCCGTCCTGTGGATTGTCACTACCGCTATGTCCATCGTCTTCGTGATGAACTATGCCAAGAAGGTCAAGGCTGATAAGGGTTCTACCATCCTGTCGATGCAGGAGCTCAAGGACGCCGAAGAAGCTCACGGCAAGGCTGCTTCCGAGGTCCACAAGGAGGTCAAGCTCACCGGTCGTCAGAAGGGTGTTCTGATCGCCTTCGCCTTCACCTTCGTCGTCATGATCGTCGGCTTCATCCCGCTGGCCGACCTCAACGAGGGCGTCGCCAACTTCTTCGACGCTGGCGCTGTCTACGACGCCGACGGTAACGCCGTCGTCCAGGGCTGGTCTGCCCTGATCACCGGCCTGCCCATTGGCCAGTGGTACTTCGACGAAGCTTCCACCTGGTTCTTCCTCATGGCCGTCCTGATCGGTATCATCGGTGGCCTGTCCGAGAAGCAGATCGTTAACACCTTCATCACCGGCGCTGCCGACATGATGTCCGTTGTTCTCGTCATCGCCCTCGCCCGTGGTATCTCCGTCCTCATGGCTAACACCGGCCTCGATGTCTTCGTCCTCGACGCTGCCGCCAATGCCCTGGCTGGCCTGTCCGGCGTGATCTTCGCTCCCATGAGCTTCCTGGTCTACTTCGGCCTGTCCTTCCTGATCCCCTCGACCTCCGGTATGGCCACCGTCTCCATGCCCATCATGGGACCGCTGGCTGTTAAGCTCGGCTTCTCGCCTGAGGTCATGGTCATGATCTTCTCCGCCGCCATCGGTGTCGTGAACCTGTTCACCCCGACCTCCGGCGCCATCATGGGCGGTCTCGCCCTGGCCAAGATCGAGTGGACGACCTGGCTCAAGTTTGCCCTTAAGCTCATCGTCGCGCTCTCCGTCGTCTGCGCCATCATCCTGACCGTCGCCTGCGTGTTGATCTAAGTACCCAACGGGTACCCCACGGAAACCTTGACGATCCTGTAGAGGATCACCTGGTCATCGTCTGTCCGGCGGGGTAAACCCACCGGTAGACTCCTACCTTTAGCCCCCTTCCGTTCCGTGCGCGGGAGGGGGCGCTCTTGTGTTCCGGCGTTTTACCAAACGCCGGAACCACTCGACGCTGCAAGCCCGCCAGAGCGGCAATCTGACGTTCAATCGTCGGGCATGGCCAAAAGGCCTATGCCCTCCTCTTTCACGTCACCTTGCTCGCTCTGGCGGGCTTTCGCTGACTTTTGCTCCACCTGCGGCGCTGCCATTGTTGGTGTTATGGGGCGGTGCAATGGGGTCAGGTTAGTTTGCACCAAATATGTCCGACAAGAGGTTTGACGGATGTTTGGTTGGTGCCTGTTGATGGTCTGGGTATCGGGGCTGTCTCTTATACACATCTGACGCTGCCGACGATACTCCTTGTG
>CABRIC010000094.1 GCA_902470905.1 uncultured Collinsella sp.
GTAGCGGGTGGTTTAAAGCTGGCCGCTGCGCGGCCAGCGGACTAAAGTCTTGAATTAAAAAACCGCCCCGTATGGAGCGGTTTTACCCTTTATATATCGAGCGCCTCGGCCATCGCTGCCGTAGTGATTGCCGTGGTTCCACAACAACTGCCCACCATTGCGGCGCCGGCATGCCTCCATTCGATGCATGCGCGCGCGAAAGCTTCGGGGTTCTCGTGCCATACGGGGCCATCCTGAGTCTGGACCGGATCGCCCACGTTGGGACGCACCGTGACGGGAGTAGTCGCCGATGCAACCATCCTGGGCACCGCCGCGTTCGCGGCCGCAAGCGAACAGCAATTAACACCAACCGAGTTTGCGCCGTGTTTTTCGGCGTACAAAACGGCTGCCTCGATGTTGAGGCCATCGCCCAACAGGTCGCCTTTATCGTCAACGACAAAACTCACCAGAACAGGCATGCCGTTGGCGGCATCTAGGGCGCCGGCAAGCATGGGCTGCAGATTACGGATAGACGTCACCGTCTCGATCAGCAGACCGTCAACACCAGCATTGAGCAAGGCGTGCGCCTGTTCGCGCGCAATGCCGCGGATTTCACGATACTCGGCAGAGTCCTCGGCAAACCACTCAATACCGATCGGGCCCATCGAGCCTAGCAGCAGCTGAGGGTGCGCCTGGCGGGCATCGTCGACGGCCCCGCGATTGACCTCCGCCACGGACGGCGCAATCTGGTCGTGCTTGAGGGCATAGCTCGATGCCTGAAAGGTGTTGGTAATGAGCACCTGCGCGCCGGCGGCGACATACAAGCGATGGATACGAGAAACGGTCTGCGGCTCTGCCAGATTCCAAAACGCCGGTGGAATGTCGGCGGCATCGTACTCACTCAACAGAACACTGCCCATGGGACCCTGCGCCAACAAGGTCTCGCTCGACAAGCGGCGCGTAAGTTCCTCGGCACCAAAGCGGTTGTAATAACTCGTATCCATATATATCCCGCTATTCCTCGACGCTGATTCCCTGCTTTTCGAGATAGGCGAGCCAGCGGCTCATCGTGTCCTCGGATAGCGCATGCTCCATCATGCAGGCCTCGGAATCGGCTCGCTCAAATTCGACACCGAGCTCCTGAACCAAAAACGTGCGGATGAGGCGATGACGGTACCAGATAGCCGTGCCAACCTCGCGACCGCGATCGGTCAGGATTACCTTGCCGTAGTGCGATTGCTCGACAAGCTCGGATGCCTTGAGCGCCGAAACCGCTTTATTGACCGATGCCTTGGAGACGCCAAGGCGCTGCGCGATGTCGACCGATCGCACGCCGTTGGTTTCCCCCTCTTCGCTTTCAATGCGAACCATGCACTCCAAGTAGTCTTCGTTCGCCACCGTCAGATGTAGTTCGCGCGAGCTATTTGTCGTATCCATGATCTTCCGTCCCTTCTGCATTCAATGGCTGATTCTACCCCATCCAAGCGTCGTGGTATGCCGTGGCATACCGTGCTAGAGTTCTTGTTGCACACGACGACCAAGATTGGAGCGGTCTTTATGGAAAACACCACCACGAGCCCCGATGTCCTCGAACGCTTTTTGCGCTACGTCCAGATCAACACGCAGTCCGAGGATGCAAACTGCGACCAGGTACCCTCGAGCGCCGTTCAGTTTGACCTTGCCAACGTGCTGGCTGAAGAGCTGCGCGAGCTTGGTGCGGAAGATGCCCACGTGACCGAGCACGCCTATGTCTGCGCGCATATCCCCGCAAGTGCGGGCGCTGAGGACAAGCCCGCCCTGGGCCTGATCGCCCATCTCGACACCACCGAAGTTGCACCGGGCGCCGGCGTGAAGCCGCACATCGTACACTACGAAGGCGGCGACCTGGTCTGCGGCACGGTTGACGGTAAGCCCGTTGCCATGAGTACCGCCAAGCTTCCCGCCCTGAATGACCTCGCGGGTGAGGACCTGGTCTGCAGCGATGGCACCACGCTGCTGGGCGCGGACGACAAGGCAGGCGTCGCCGAGATCATGTCGCTTGTCGCGCGTATCGCTCAGGACCCTTCTCTGCCCCATCCCGCACTCGGCATTTGTTTCTGCCCTGACGAGGAGATCGGCCACGGAGCCGAGCTGTTGGATATCGATACCTTTGGCTGCAAGTACGCCTACACGGTCGACGGCGGCCCCATCGGCGAGCTGGAGTGGGAGTGTTTTAACGCCGCCGAGGCGACCGTCCGCTTTGAGGGCCAGTCCATCCACCCGGGCGACGCCAAGGGCCGTATGGTCAACGCAGGCAATCTGTTCTGCGACTTCAACGCGTTGCTCCCCTACGCGCAGCGCCCGGAGTATACGGAAGGCTACGAGGGCTTTTATCACCTTGAGGGTGTATCTGCGACCGTCGATCACGCCACAGCGCGCTATATCGTCCGCGACCATGACGCCGCCAAGTTCCAGCAGAAACTCGACCTTATTGATGCCGCCGCCTCGATGCTCAACCAGCGTCTGGGTGAGGAGCGCGTGACAGTCGAGATTAAGCAGCAGTATCGAAATATGGCCGAGATCGTTCGTGACTATCCCGAGCTTATTGATGTTGCCAAAGAAGCCTACCTTGCTTGCGGCGTTGAGCCCCAAGTGCTGCCGATTCGTGGCGGCACCGACGGCGCTCAGCTGTCGTTCCGCGGTCTGCCCTGCCCCAACCTTTCCACCGGCGGCTATTGCTACCACGGCGTCAACGAGTTCGTCCCGGTCAGTTCGCTCGTCAAGATGACCGACGTGCTCCAGGAGCTCGTCGCCCGCTTTGCATAAGCCTGGCTGCACAAGTCCAAAAGACGAATCGCCCCGTCCTCAAGCAAGAACGGGGCGGTTTTTTTGCTGCAATGAGAACAGGTTGACGCACGCCAGCCTCTTAACGCAAGGAGTGTCCCAAACTGCCGGCACAGACGATATGAGCAGGACATAAAAACATTGAGAGCCCCTGCTGCATGAAAGACCG
>CABRIC010000095.1 GCA_902470905.1 uncultured Collinsella sp.
CGCCGAGGTGTTCGACCAGGTCCCCGGCGCCCGCGCCGAGTTCACCGACCAGTACATCGCCGAGGCCGGCATCCGCGGCCAGCACATGCCGCAGATCGTCCGCGAGAAGCTGGACTCCATCGAGGACAACCTCGAGTTCGTCAAGAAGACCATGGCCGGCATGACCAAGTCCGAGATCGACATGCCCCTCACGGCGTCCACGACCCTCGACTCCCTGGTCAACTCCGAGTCCGAGTCCGACCTGATCATCGACCCGATGCCCAACCTCTACTTCACCCGCGACCCGTTCGCGGTCATCGGCGAGGGCGTCAACCTCAACCGCATGTACTCGGTCACCCGCAACCGCGAGACCCTGTACGGCAAGTACATCTTCAAGTACCACCCCGACTACAAGGACGTCTCGCTGTACTTCCGCCGCGACTGCCAGTTCCACACCGAGGGCGGCGACGTGCTGAACATCAACGAGAAGACCCTCGCCGTCGGCATCTCCCAGCGCACCCAGGCCGCCGCGATCGACGTCATGGCCCAGAACATCTTCTGGAACTCCGACTCCAAGGTCGAGCGCATCCTGGCCTTCGACATCCCGGTCTCGCGCGCCTTCATGCACCTCGACACGGTCTTCACCCAGATCGACGTCGATAAGTTCACGATCCACCCCGCCATCATGGGCACCCTGCGCGTCTACGAGCTGACCGCCGGCAAGAACCCGGGCGACGTGAACATCCGCCTGATCGAGGACACCCTCGAGCACGTCCTGGAGGACGCCACCGGCGTCGACCAGGTCAAGCTGATCCCCTGCGGCGGCGGCGACCCGATCGCGGCCTCCCGCGAGCAGTGGAACGACGGCTCCAACACCCTGTGCGTCGAGCCCGGCAAGATCTGCGTCTACGCCCGCAACACCGTCACCAACGACGTGCTGTACAAGGAGGGCCTGGACCTTCTCGTCGTGCCCTCCGCCGAGCTCTCCCGCGGCCGCGGCGGCCCGCGCTGCATGAGCATGCCCTTCTGGCGCGAGGACCTCTAAGGTCTTCAAGGACCCGTACAGGTCATAATACATACATCTAGCTGCCATTAGATGTCTCCCATTGGGGCGGTGCGGGTTTTCGCACCGCCCCAATCTTGTATGAGGAACGTCAACACGATTGGATGACTGCTTTTGTAAGGAGCCTGGCCATGGACATCAAGACGATTGGCGTTGAGGAATGGCTCAACGTTTGGGAGAAGAGCGCCACGTGGGACATCGCCCAGTCGACGATCTCGTCGCTCACCATGGGCGAGCTGCGCGCGCTCGATGAACAGGACGGCGCCACGTTCTACGAGCGCCTGGACCGCGAGAAGATGAACTACGGCTGGATCGAGGGCTCGCCGGAGTTTAAGGCCGAGGTTGCCAAGCTGTATCGTCGGGAGGTCAATCCCGATCACATTCTGCAGACCAATGGCTGCACGGGCGCTAACCTCAACGCCATCATGGCTGTGGTCGAGCCCGGCGACCATGTTATCGCCGAGTGGCCCACCTACGCGCCGCTCTACGAGATTCCGCGCACGCTGGGCGCCGAGGTCGAGTATTGGGAGCTTCGCGAGGAACTCGGCTGGAAGCCCGATATCGAGGAACTCAAGCGCTTGGTGCGTCCCAACACCAAGCTTATCTGCATAAACAACGCATCTAACCCCATCGGTACTGTGCTCGATGCCGATATGCTCGGCCAGATTGCCGAGATCGCCCGCTTGGTGGGCGCCTACGTGCTGTGCGACGAGGTATATCTGCCGCTCGAAAACACTGAGTCCTTTATGTCGATGGTCGACGTGTACGAGAGGGCCATTGTCACCAACTCGTTGTCGAAGACCTATTCGACACCTGCGGCCCGCGTGGGCTGGGTCCTGGCCGACAAAGAGGTGTCCAACCGCATCCGTACCTATCGCGATTACACCATGATCTGCGGCGGCGTGTTCAACGATGCTCTGGCGACCTATGTGCTTGAGCACAAGGATAAGATTCTCGAGCGCAATCGCAAGATCGTGTTTGGCAACCGCGATATCGCGCAGGCTTGGATCGATACGCAGCATCGCGTTTCCTGGACGGCCCCGCAGGGCGTGTCCACCTCGTTTATCCAGCTGGATATTCCCGAGGATGACGAGGAGTTCTGCAGGCGCCTGCTGTCCGAGAGGGGAGTGCTGCTGGTCCCCGGTAGCCGTTTTGAGCTTCCCTGCGGCGCACGCCTGGGCTACTGCGCGAGCGAGGACGTTCTGCGCGAGGGCCTGAGGCTTTTGGGCGAGGCACTGGCGGAGTTCGATCGCTAGGATTCCGATGGTCTTCGGGGGCCTTATCCAAATTAGCCGAAGATAATCGAAAACGGACCCGTTTCCCTAGGGGAAGCGGGTCCGTTTTTCTATACCGAGAAGTCAAGTTGTTACAAATGGGGCCGTAAAGCGAGGCGGTATCCGCTGGGCCTTATACTGAGTTTCCGGTGAACGGTATCAAGCGTCTGGTAAACGGTAATTTATTTATCAGAAATGAATAGGACAAACTTTTTTCTGAATAAAAATGAAAATGGTTGAGACGCGGTGTGAACCGCTAATTCTATTCATAGCTTTATTGGAAATATGCAATTTGAGGATGGTTTAACAAAGTTTAGTTCCATTTGATTTTAGGATTAAAACGCGTTTAAGCACGTAAATACGCTTTATTAAGATGAAGTGTGCCATGCGTGAAGTATATGTGTATGCCGTTCACCCCCTATAAAAAACCGTTCGGGGGCAAGGTGGAAGTATGAGCTGATTTTGGATATAAATATGTCGTCAGCAATAACGCCTCACACGGAGGGGCGCTAACGAATCGGCCCTGACAAGGGCCCGAAAGAAAGGTAGGAGGCCATGACGAAAGGTCTGCACGTGCCTTCCGAGA
>CABRIC010000096.1 GCA_902470905.1 uncultured Collinsella sp.
CCAGTACCTCACTATGGCGTGCGAGCGCTATGCCCTGACTTGCCGCGAATGGGGCGAGTACTGTGCCCGTGAGGGCGAGAGCCCCGTCAACCCGCTGCTGCTCATCCAAGCGGCGGACAACGTGAGCAACTCGGCCCTGGCTGAGATGTGCGACCAGATCACGGGCCTGGTCCCCGGCCTTTCCGAGGCGATGTCGTTCGCCAACGTCTTCGGCGAGCATAAGGACATCGCGGCGGGAAAATACCTTATTCCCTATGTCGAACCCGAGTTCGTTCAGGACACCTCGCGCATTCGCGTGCTCTTCGCCAAGGAGGCTGTCTCCAACGGATGGGACTGCCCGCGAGCGGAGGTCATCTTCTCGCAGCGCAGGCGTTCGGACTCGACCTATATCGCACAGCTCGTGGGACGTATGGTACGCACTCCACTTGCGCGGCGCATCGAATCCGATGATCTTTTGAACTCCGTCGCCTGCTACCTGCCCCAGTTCAATCCCGAGAGCACTCAGGACGTGGTCGACTACCTCATGGGCCGCAAGGACGACATGGGCGAGAGCTCCATCGGCAAGCAGAACATCGTTCTCAACCCCGTGACTATCACGGCGGCTGCGCCCAAGTCCGAAGCCGACTACCAACAGGAGCTCAAGGCGTACGAGGAGAACGAGAAAGCCATCGAGGCGGCGCGGCAGGCACAACCCGGCTACCAGGCGCCGCTTGCCGGCATCGCGATTCAGGAGCCGTTGGACATGCAGGGAGCGCAGCCCTCGCTTGCCTCGGCGGTCAGGCCCGTCGACGTCCCGGCGCCAGAAGCGGAGCTGGCGCCTCAGCCCGCAACGGGCAACTACGTTGCAGCGTCTGCCCCGCAGCAACCTGCGACACCTGAGCCAAGTTCCGCACAGACCGAGCCGACCCAGCCCGTCTCGGTCGTAATACCCGTGCCCATGGCAAAGCCCAAGCCGCCCACCAAGCGCGAGCAGTCTTTCACGCATCAGGAGTGGCAGGGCATCCGCACAGCCTTCGATTCCATCCCCGTGCAGCGCATTCCGAAAAAGGCCAGGAACGAATTCCAGAGCCTGGTTAAGACGGCGACTCTGCTTGTCGAGACTGGCCTCGATGTCAATGCCGCGGCCGACGTGAAAAAACAGTTCGTCCAGAAGCTCAAGGGATACATCGTTGCTAACGAGGACGAGTACCGCGAAGCCAAACACGACGTAGAGGTTGCCGAGACCGTCAAGATCACGCTCGACAAGCTCAACGAGACCGAGGACCAGGAGCAGGAGGAGGCCCGCACGGACGCCGAGGGCCTCAGAAAGGCCGCCCGCGACGCCGACATGCATTTCACTAAGGAGTTTGCGAATGAGTATCGTCGCGCCAACTTCAAGGAGCTTGGGCGGCCCGAGTGCGACCTGCGCCTTGCCGCAGCGGTGCGCACGCAGGCCATCGTTGATGCGCTCGAGGGCTGGGCGGCTCAATGCCGAAAGGAATACTTCGATAAGGTCGATGGATCTGGCGATTATGACTACCTTAACGACGCGGCAAAGCAGCGCTACGACGAGCTGGCCCGTGAAACTGAGGGCAAGCGCCTCACAAAGATAGAGTGGCCCACGTCCACCAGCACGTCGGACGACTTCGCTAAATATACGTGCCATATCGTGCAGAAAGAGGACGGCCTCTGCCCGCTCGACCTGAACCCGGCGGAAGACTATATCGTTAGGAACGAATTGGCAAAGAATCGCACGGTTGCCTTCTATCGCAATCCGTCGGGCAGCATGTCTGCTAAGGCGTTTTCGATTCCGTACATGTCTTCGGTGGGACGCAAGGCCCTGCATCCAGACTTCCTCTTCTTCGTGAAGGATGCAGCGGGCGTCATCAGGCCGTCCATCGTTGACCCTCATGGCGAGTTCCTCGGCGACACGCTAGCAAAGCTTAGGGGCTATGTGACCTATCTGCGCGATTATCCCGATGTGTTCAAGCAGGTACTCTTCGTCGGGGATATGGGCGAGGGCGTGTACAAGGTGCTCAACCTCTTGCGATCCGATGTGCAGGATGCCGTGATGGGCTACAGCGATGTCGACTGTAAGGCGCTCTTCTACGGCTCCTTCGCAAACGACTATCACTAGGATTGTCGGGATTTGCCTGGCGGGCGTCTCGGATCATATACCAGAACCGAATTAGTAAGGCTCGCTAAGGCGGCCGTCCGTTAGGGGCGGCCGCCTCTCTTCAGTCTTGACCAATGATTTCAAGCGTTTCGGTGGCATTCGCCGGTCATGACCTCGTATCCGTTACGTGGGTGGCACCTCCGCTACGCCGCGTCAAGGGGGCCCATGAGACCCCGCACAAACCTCCGCTCCGCTCCGGTTGGTGGAGGTCGTCATGGACCTCCCTTGACCCGCCTTCGCTCCGGTGCGGCTTTGCAGGGAGCAAAGCCGACGACGACGCGCGGCGTCGCCATTCGGCTTTGCCCGCAGGGGCGAGATGTTGAGGGCCACGTGCCCGGAACGGAGGAAGACATGCAGCAGCTGATGACCGAGGAAATCGCCAAGACGGTGCCGAGGCTCTACGAGCAGGACGGGGCGGACGACCCCACGGTCTACGCCCACTACTTCTCGTGCGTGAACGGATGGGACTGGTGGCTGCTCGAGTTCGATGGGACGGACGAGGCGTTCGGCCTCGTCGAGGGCTACGACGACGAGCTCGGCTACTTCAGCATCAAGGAGATGGCCGAGCTGAACCGCCAGATGGGGTTCGCCGCCGTCGAGCGCGACGAGCACTTCGAGCCGAAGCC
>CABRIC010000097.1 GCA_902470905.1 uncultured Collinsella sp.
GTCGGGTATGAGTTCCAAGCAGGTCAACGGTGCCAAGAAGGTGCTGACGGCCGCCGCGCTTACCTATGTTGCCGCTGCGCTCACCTCGATTATTCAGCTGCTCTATCTTATGGCTCGCTACAACAGAAACTCCAACCGATAACAAATTGGGTCGCTGGGCGCCGCGGGGATTCGTGTCCCCGCGGCGCTGTACTATGTGTTGGACTTGAATTTGCGCAGGGCCGAAGCCCTTGTGCACGATGACGAAAGGAGGCTGCGTGGCAGGCTGGAATCTAACCGGCAATGCCGTTTCCGCCGAGTTTGACGGTTCGGATGAGCAGGAGCGCAAGGAGCTCAGCGTGAGCCAGGCGGTGGAGATCGCCGCTGGTGCGCTCGATGCCATTCCGCAGCTGAGTGTCCTGGGCGAGGTCACGGGTTTCCGTGGTCCCAACGCCCGAAGCGGCCACTGCTACTTCCAGATTAAAGACGACTCGGCCGCCGTCGACTGCATCATCTGGAAGGGCGCCTATCTCAAGCGTACCTTCGATCTGCGTGACGGCATGCAGGTGAGCTTTAAGGGCAGCTTCAACCTCTATAAGCCCACGGGTCGTATGAGCTTTGTCGCTCGCTCGTTTTCGCTGGCGGGGGAGGGTCTGCTACGTCAACAAGTGGCGCAACTGGCCGAAAAGCTACGCCGCGAGGGCCTGATGGACGAAGCGCGCAAACGCCGCATCCCGGTGTTCTGCTCACGCGTGGCGGTTGTCACCTCGCTTTCCGGTGCGGTAATCGACGACGTCAAGCGTACGCTGCGCCGACGCAACCCGCTCGTCGAGCTCGTCTGCGTGGGCGCAAAGGTCCAGGGCGAGGGTGCGCCGGCAGAGCTTATTGAAGGCTTGCGCCGCGCCGCTGCCATTACGCCAGCGCCCGACTGTATTTTGCTCGTGCGTGGTGGCGGTTCCTTCGAGGACCTCATGACCTTTAACGACGAGGAGCTTGCTCGCGCGGTGGCAGCCTGTCCCGTGCCTGTGGTGACGGGCATTGGGCATGAGCCCGATACCTCGATCTGCGACATGGTGAGCGACCGTCGCGCCTCCACGCCAACGGCAGCGGCAGAATCGGTGGCGCCGGCTATGACGGAGTTGGCCGACGTGCTCGAGACGCGCCATCAGCGTCTGGGCGCCGCGATGGCTTCGATGATCGGGTCGAATCAGGTCGATCTGGAAATGCTCGACCAGCGCGGTCGTCGTGCCTGGGACACCTATACGGCTCGTCTGGGCGATGCGCTCGATGCGGCTGCATGCCGCCCGTGCCTCAACGACCCAACATTTATGGTCGATCGTCGCGAATCGGAGCTTACGCTGACCGCCGATCGCCTGTCGGGCGCCATAGTACGCTCGGTCGGGACATTCCGCTCCAACTTTGAGCGCCTGCCCGAGCGCCTGGTTGCAAGCACCTCGGGGCTCGATGGCAAGCGCCATGCGCTCACGCTTGCGAGTTCTCGTCTAGAGCATCAGGGGCGTACGATGCTCAGCAAACCCGCGTCCGACCTAGGCCGTGCGGCAGCCTCGCTCGATGCCCTGTCGCCGCTCAAGGTGCTTGCCCGTGGCTATTCCATCGCGTACAGCGATGACGGTGTGGCCACGAGCGCCAAGACCTTTAAGCCCGGCGACGCCATCCGCGTGCGTATGGCAGACGGCAACGTGGCTGCAACGGTCGATACGGTCGAGTAGGCCGCGTTTCATAGCGATAAACCTTTAGGAAAGGAAACAGATATGGCAGAGAAGACCCCGGTCGAGCAGCTTACGTACAAGCAGGCCTCGCAGGAGCTGGAGCTCATCATCCGCAGCTTGGAGTCGGGCGATATGGAGCTTGAGGAGTCGCTCGAGAGCTATACCCGCGGCGTGGAGCTCCTCAAGAGCCTGCGTACTCGCTTGTCCGATGCCGAGCAGAAGGTCTCGGTGCTCCTTAAGGACGTCGACGGCAACGACGTGCTCGCCGACGGCGAGGCCGCCAACACGGACGACAACCTCTCGTTCTAACCATCTCGCAGTCCACTTTGGGGTAGTCTTTTTGGGACGTGTCTCTATAGTTTTGTCAACCGCGTGCTTCGCGCCATTTCGGCATGACGCATCCGGGCGCCCGGCGCCCCGCTTCCCCTTCGGTTGATCCCGCCGCCCGCTAGGCCGCGTACGGGACGGCGTCGCGCATGATCGCGTAGATGACCTTGAGCCTCTTCCTCGCGACCGCCTTCAGCGCCTTGCCGTGCCTCATCCCCCTCGCCCTGCACTCCCCGTAGTACCTCCCGAACCTGTTGTCCGTGCCGATGAGGGAGTTGCAGCTGAATATGAGCAGGTTCTTGAGCTGCCTGTTCCCGCCGCGCTGCGGCGACGTCGACCTGATGCTGCTCCCGGAGCGCCTGTCGGACGGCGCCACGCCGCAATAGCTCGCGAGCTCGTCATGCCCCCTGAACGCGGATATGTCGATCGACGTCACCAGCGCCGCGGCGGTCTTGGGGCCGATCCCGGGCACCGTGAGGAGGCACTCGTAGACCTCGTCGCCCGCCAGCGAGTCGGCCACGAGCGAGTCGAGCTCCCCGATGTCGGCGTCGAGGGAGGCTATCTCCCGGCCGGCGAGGACGTCGCGGTCCGGATGCTGTCTCTTATACACATCTCCG
>CABRIC010000098.1 GCA_902470905.1 uncultured Collinsella sp.
ATGCGGATGAGTATAGCGCGGGGCTTGGCAGGGAAGGCGTTGCCGCGCTCACAAGTTGGCGGCGGTGCGCATTGCGCACGGTGGGTTTGCGGCTCAAGGTCTCGATCGCTGCGTACCGACTTAGCCTCACAAACGACAGAAACCCCGGCAGCTCTTCGCAACTGCCGGGGTTTCCGCGGAAAAGGGGGACATGATCCTCGAGCGAACGGCAAAGGGGCAAACCGTTTTCGCTCAACTGCTTTATGCCCCTCGGCTGGCGGCTCAATCAGCGCGTGCCGCACCCACACAAAGCCGCTACACCTGTGACAGAGCTGTGAAGTGGTATCTATTGCTGGCGCAGGCCATGCCAAGGAGTGTCCCAGATTGCCGGCAGATAAGGAACGTCCCCAGGTACCGGCCGCGGGCGTGACTTTCGTCCCGTTTGATACTCCGCTGGCCTAGATGTTCGTCATGTGCGCCCGTAAACGT
This sequence comes from uncultured Collinsella sp., assembly GCA_902470905.1. Taxonomy (GTDB): domain Bacteria; phylum Actinomycetota; class Coriobacteriia; order Coriobacteriales; family Coriobacteriaceae; genus Collinsella. Next base: position 469 of record CABRIC010000098.1, read on the forward strand.
GGGACAATGGCGTTGCTGGTATCACAGACAAAGGATGTGCCTATGAACGCCCCCGTTGCCAAAACCTGTCGGCAGCGCCGCCCGTTTGCGCGATTTGCTTCCGTCTGCGCACTCGTCGCGCTTGCATTGCTGCTACTGCCCGCCGCCGCACACGCCGACGGTTATTCCATGACCCAAACCTACATCAGCGCCACGGTCGAAGCCGACGGATCGCTGACCGTTGTCGAGGGACGCCAGTTTGATTTCGACGACGACATCAACGGCGTGTTTTGGGAGATCAATACGGGCTCCAACCAGCAGGGTGGCTCGGCGGCCGTCGACGTGCTGAGTGTCGAGGAAGAGGACACCGCGTTTAACAAAGTCGATAGCGCGAACAAGGGTGACTCTGGCGTCTATACGGTCGAGCAGACCGGTGACGGCGTAAAGATTAAGGTATTCAGTCCTCACGAGAGCGGCGACAGCGCGACCTATTACGTGAGCTATACCATGACCGGTGCGGTTATGAACTGGGCCGATACCGCCGAGCTCTACTGGAAGTTTGTGGGCGACGGCTGGTCTGCGGATTCCGACGATGTCGAGATGGAAGTGCGCTTCGCAAATGCCGCTGCCGGGACGGCGGCCGTCAAGGGCGATAACTTCCGCGCATGGGGCCACGGTCCGCTGACGGGCGACGTGTCACTCGATGAGGACGAACCCATGGTCACCTATACCATTCCCTGCGTGCATCAGGGCGAATTCGCCGAGGCACGCATCGCCTTCCCTAGCGACTGGGTGCCGCAGCTTGCCGCTTCGGGCGAAGAGCGCATGTCAACGATCCTGAGCGAAGAGAAGGAATGGGCCGACGAAGCTAACGCCCGCCGCGCTCACGCTCGCATGATTGCCAATGCACTTGCCGTGCTAAGTGTTGTTGCGGCGGTGGCCTTTACCGGCACAATCGTTATGCTCAAGCTGCGCAAGCGCAAGCCCAAGCCGTTTTTCCAGGACGAATATTTCCGCGATGTGCCTTCGGCCGACCATCCCGCCGTGCTTTCGGCCCTCATGAGCTGGAACGAGGTGCCCGATCAGGCATATATCGCCACGCTCATGAAGCTCACTGACGACCGTGTGATCAAGCTGGAGCAGGCGACCGTGACCAAGGCCAAGAAGGGTCCGTTGGGGCGTGAAAAAGAAGAGCAGACGTATCGCGTGACGGTGAGTGATGCGGGCTGGAAGTCGGCCAAGGGCATTGACCACATGGTGCTCAAGGTCTTCTTTGCCGGTGCTAAGCCTGACGAGAACGGCGATCGCTCGCGCACGTTCGACGAGCTGCAGCACTACGTCAAGCAGCACTCTACACCCGTGGGCGACAAGCTCGAGGACTATCAGAACACCGTTAAGGGCAAGCTGGCCGATAGCGAGTACGTTGCCTCGGACGGCATTGTCGCAATGGTGTTTGGCCTGGTCCTGGGCATTCTAATTGCCTTTATTCCTATTGGATCCATTTTCTTTACCGATGGCGCGCAGGCAAACGTTATCGCTGCGATTATCTCGGTGCCCATCGTGCTTGTGGGCATTGGCGTGAGTCTCACCTTCCGCCGCTTTACGCCGGAGGGCGCCGAGGTGGCGGCTCGCTGCAAGGCGCTCAAGCATTGGCTCGAGGACTTCACGCGCCTAAAGGAAGCCGTCCCCGGCGATCTGGTCCTGTGGAATAAACTTCTGGTGATGGGCGTGGCGCTGGGCGTTTCGAAGGAAGTCCTGCGTCAGCTTGCCGAGGCTGTTCCTCCCGAGGTGCGCGAGGCCGACGGCTTCTACGACAATTACCCCTGCTACTGGTGGTACTACCATCATTACGGTATCGAGTCTCCGCTCGATTCGTTCGATGACGTGTATCACGAGCTGTCTCTTATACACATCTGACGCTGCCGACGATACTCCTTGTGTA
>CABRIC010000099.1 GCA_902470905.1 uncultured Collinsella sp.
TCCTCACCATGGTTTCGGTCATCCTGCCCCGTGCCGAGGTCGCAGCCGAGCGCGTGGAAGAGGTCATCACTTGCCCCACGAGCATCAACGACCCCGTCTCGCCCAAACTGCCCGCGGCCAGCGCGCCGCGCGGCGAGCTCACCTTCCGCGACGTGAGCTTCCAGTATCCCGATGCCCGCGCCGACGTCATCAGCGGCGTGAACTTCACCACGCATGCCGGCCAGATGCTCGGCATCATTGGCTCCACGGGTTCGGGCAAGTCCACGCTCGTGCAGTTGATTCCGCGCCTGTACGACGTCACGGGCGGCAGCATTTCGCTTGACGGCGTCGACGTGCGTGACATGACCCTCTCTGAGCTGCGCCGCCGTATCGGTTATATTCCGCAGCAGGGTCGCCTGTTCTCGGGCACCGTCGAGAGCAACCTCAAGTTTGCCGGCGACATGGTAAGCGATGACGACATGCACAAGGCGGCATGCATCGCCCAGGCCGAGGACTTTATCGCCGAGCGCGAGGGCGGCTACGACTCCCCCATCAGCCAGGGCGGCTCCAATGTCTCGGGCGGTCAGCGCCAGCGCCTGGCCATCGCCCGCGCCCTGGCCAAGAAGCCCGAAGTCGTGGTGTTCGACGACTCGTTTAGCGCCCTCGACTACAAGACCGACGCGCGCCTGCGCGAGGAGCTGGCCAAAAACGTTACCGACGCCGCACTCGTGGTCGTGGCCCAGCGCATCGCGACCATCATGCACGCCGACCAGATCATTGTGCTCGACGACGGCCACGTGGTGGGCACCGGTACGCACGAGGAGCTGCTGCGCAGCTGCCCGGCGTACCTGGAGATCGCACAGTCGCAGCTTTCCGCCGAGGAGCTGGGGCTTACCCAAGAAGAAATTGCAGCCGTCACGGAAGGAGGCGAGCGCTAATGGCAGACGAGACCAAGACTCAGATTCCCAAGCCCACCCGCCAGCGTGGTCCCATGGGCCGCATGGGCGGCATGCGTCGCGGCGAAAAGGCCAAGGACTTTAAGGGCACCATGAGGCAGCTGCTCGGCTATATCGGCCAGCACAAGATTGCCGTGTTTACCGCCGTCGCCTTTGCCGTGTGCTCGGTCATCTTTAACATTGTGGGGCCCAAGGTGCTCGGCCAGGTTACCACCAAACTGTTCGAGGGCTTGGTTGCCAAGGTCAACGGCACCGGCGATGTCGACTTTGCCTGGATCGCCAAGACGCTCGGCTTTTTGCTCTGTCTGTATCTGGCGAGCTCTGCTTGCAGCCTGATCCAAGGCTGGCTCATGACCGGTGTCACGCAAAAGATCTGCTACCGCATGCGCAAGGAGATCGCCGCCAAGATCGCCGTCGTACCGATGAGCTACTTCAACGGTCACAGCAAGGGCGACGTGCTCAGCCGCATCACCAACGACGTCGATACGTTGGGGCAGTCGCTCAACCAGAGCGTGACGCAGCTTATTACGTCCGTCACGCAGATTATCGGCGTGCTCGTCATGATGCTGTCGATCAGCCTGCCGCTCACCGGCGTCACCGTGCTCACGCTGCCGGCCGCCGCGATTATCCTGATGGTGATGATTCACTTCTCGCAGCCGTACTTCCGGGAGCAGCAGCAGGTTCTGGGCGCCGTCAACGGCATTATCGAGGAGGATTTTGCCGGCCAGAACGTCATTCAGGTGTTCGACCGCGCCGAGGCCTCGATCGAAGAGTTCGACCGTCAAAACGACCGCCTCTTTATTAGTGGCTGGCGCTCGCAGTTCCTGTCGGGCCTGATGATGCCGCTTATGAGCCTGGTGGGTAACATGGGCTACGTGGGCGTTGTCGTGGTGGGCGCACAGCTCGCACTGACCGGCAACGCCACGCCCGGCGACATCCAGAGCTTTATCCAGTACGTTCGCAACTTTACGCAGCCCGTGCAGCAACTGGGCAACGTGAGCAACACGATGCAGTCGATGGCAGCCGCCACCGAGCGCGTCTTTGAGTTCCTGGCCGCGCCCGAGGAGGAGCAGAAAGCCGACGCGCAGATTCCCGAAAAGCGCCCCGGCCATGTGGAGTTTGATCACGTCAAGTTTGGCTATACGCCCGACAAGACCATCATCCACGACTTTAGCTGCGAGGCGCAGCCCGGCCAGACCATCGCCATCGTCGGCCCCACCGGCGCCGGCAAGACCACGCTCATCAAGCTGCTGCAGCGCTTCTACGATGTGGACGGCGGTTCGCTGCGTGTCGAGGGCGTCGACGTGCGCGACTGGGACCGCGCGGCGCTGCGCGGCGAGTTTGCCATGGTGCTGCAGGATACCTGGCTGTTTAACGGCACCA
>CABRIC010000100.1 GCA_902470905.1 uncultured Collinsella sp.
GATCCGGTTGCACCGGGCCGCGCGGCAAGGAGATATATTGCCAGACCGGAGGGGCCCCGGGGGCGGGAATCTGGTCGTACACATTTCCTACACAGTTTGGGATTCTCAGCTGTATTTGCCAGTAATAAAGAGGGGACCTCGTTTCCGAGACCCCCTCCTCTGTCTATCTATAGAAATAGGCTTTCAAAGCCTTAGGCCAGCAGCTTGCGACCGGACTCCTCAATCGCGTCAAGTGCTGCATCTGCCTCGGCGGCATCCGCGCCCTTAGCGAAGATGTACAGCTTAATCTTGGGCTCGGTGCCGGAAGGACGAACAATACCCTTGTTGCCGCCCTCAAGATCGAACTCAATTACGTTAGCCTTCGGCAGGCCGTTCACGCAGGTGTTGTAATCCACGACGGCCTCAATCTTGGAACCGGCGAGCTCCGCGGGCGGGTTCTCGCGCAGACCAGCCATGATGCCGGCCATCTTTGCCGCACCCTCAGCGCCCGGATAGCTCAGCGAAATCGTCTTGTTGTGATAGTAGCCATACTTCTCGTACAACTCGTGCATCGCATCGGCAAGGTTCTTGCCCTGGAGCTTGTAATACTGCGCCATCTGGCAAATCAGAAGCGAAGTGCTCACGGCGTCCTTGTCGCGCACGTGGTCGCCGGCCAGATAGCCGTAGCTCTCCTCAAAACCGAAGATAAAGCGATCGACCACGCCAGCATCGGAAAGAGAAGTAATGATGTCACCGATGTACTTGAAGCCCGTCAGGCAGCGGCGGAGCTCAAAACCGTACTCGTCGGCCAGAGCGTCAACCATGGCGGAAGAAACGATAGTAGTAACGGCAACCTTCTTAGTAAGGTCCTCACCGCGAGCAGCACGGGTCTTGCAGATATAGTCGAGCAGCAGAACGCCCATCTCATTGCCGGTCAGCAGCAGATAGTCATCGCCATTCTTAACGGCAACGCCAACACGGTCGGCGTCGGGATCGGTTGCAAGCAGCAAATCAGGGTGAACCTGCTCGCAGAGATCGATGCCCTTCTGCATGGCCTGACGGATCTCGGGGTTAGGATACGGGCAGGTCGGGAAATCGCCGTTAGGCTCCTTCTGCTCGGGAACAACCGTGACATCGGTGATGCCAGCGCGCTCGAGCACCGTCGTGACGGGAATGAGGCCGGTGCCGTTGAGCGGAGTGTAGACGAGTTTAAGCGGAGCGCCAGCGATCTCTTCAGCAGAAAGGTTAGTCACGCCGCGGGCGAGAACGGCGTCGTAATAACGCTCGAGGCACGAGTCATCGATCCATTTGACCAGACCCTGCTCAAGAGCCTCATCGAAGTCCATGGACTTCACACCGGTGAACGTATCGGTCTCGGCGATAGCCTTAGAAATTGCATCGGCGGCCTCGCTGGTGATCTGGCAGCCGTCGGGGCCATAGGCCTTATAGCCGTTATAAGGCGCCGGATTATGACTAGCGGTCATGCAAATGCCACCGGAGCACTTAAGGTCGCGGACGGCCCAGGAGAGCGTCGGCACAGGAGAAATCTTGGGATACACGAGGGCAGTCACGCCGTTTGCTGCAAGAATGGCAGCCGTCGTCTTGACGAACAGCTCACCTTTATTGCGGCTATCACGAGCGATGGCGACCGTCGGATGCTCGAAGGTCGCATTGAGGTAGTCAGCAAATCCCTGGGTCGCACGACCGACCGTATAGATATTCATACGGTTAGTGCCCGCACCGATAGTGCCGCGAAGGCCGGCAGTACCGAAGGCGAGATCCTGGAAGAAAGCGTCGGTGATGGCGTCCTCATCACCCTGCTCCTTCATCGTGTTAAGCTCAGCGAGGAGCTCCTCGTCCTTGACATTGGCAATCCAAGTATCAAGCAGCTCATGAACATCTGCCATGTGAGTCCTTCCGTCACAATCAATAAAACGACCCGTGTAAAACAGGACAAGCGCAGCAGTGCGCTAAAGCAAATATTAGTCCATTGAGAACAAAGAACCGACCAAAGAACGGTGAACGTCTATATTCGGCGGTGGATGATTAAATTGATTTAATTGCATAAGGAATGTTGCGCGTAAACGCAAAAAAGGGGGAGGCCGCGAGGCCTCCCCCTTCTCCATGTCATGCGACGGCTCGGTGCCGTCCACCGGTCAGCGGCGCCCTGGCCTCCCACGGGCTGACCCCGCAGTACTCTCGGCGCGATGGGGCTTAGCTTCCGGGTTCGGAACGGGAC
>CABRIC010000101.1 GCA_902470905.1 uncultured Collinsella sp.
AATCGTGCACCGTACGCGAGACTGTCTGCTCCGAGACGCCCGCGAGACGCGCCACATCCTTAACGGAAACCGATTTTTTAACAGCGGCCATAGGTCGATCTTTCTATGTCGACGATGCCATTGGTGGCACCCTACGCAGTCATTTTTAACGCCTTCAAGTATATCCAACGCCTCCCCCACCATACGCTCACCACCCAAAACCTACCGTTCACCGACATTTTTGCTTCCCCGAACGGCTTTTGGCGCCCAAATGTTAACGTTGCCATTGTGCAAACACAGAGCCACCGGGCGGCTCAAACGTTTACGCATAAGGAATCGACGGTTCGCAGGCACAGGAACCACCGGTTCGCGTCTTTTTTTGTGTCGCAAAATGGCAACGTCAACATTTTGGCAACCGAACGTCAAAAGCTACCATCGTTGCTAACCCACCGACTCTTAGGAGCATTGCATGGAGCAACTCATCGCCATCATCGAAAAGGGCCAGCCCTTTTTCAACGCGATCGCCCGCAACAAGTACCTCAAGGCGATCCGCGACGGCTTTATCTCCGTCATCCCCATCATCATCTTCTCGTCCATCTTCTGCCTGGTAGCCTCGGTCCCCAACATCTGGGGTTTCTACTGGCCCGATGACATCAACAACGCCCTGTGGAAGTGCTACAACTACTCCATGGGCATCCTGGCCATCGCCTGCGCCGCCACCACGGCCAAGCACTTCGCCGACGCTCAGAACCGCGATCTGCCCAAGAACAACCAGATCAACTTCATCTCGTGCATGTGCGCGGCCATCATCGGCTTCTTGCTCCTTTCGAGCGACACCATCGCCACGGACGCTGCCAGCGGTTTCAACACCACCTACCTTGGTTCCAAGGGCCTGCTGACCGCTTTCATCGCTGCGTTTGTGACCGGCATCATCTACAAGTTCTTCATTAAGCGCAACATCACCGTCAAGATGCCCGAGCAGGTTCCGCCCAACATCTCGCAGACCTTCAAGGACATCATCCCCTTCTCCGTCTGCATCACCGTCTTTTGGGTTTTTGACATCGTCTTCCGCGCTGCTTTTGGCTTCTGCTTTGCCCAGGGCGTCATCCAGGTGTTCCAGCCCCTGTTCACCGCTGCCGACGGCTATATCGGCCTCGCTGTGATTTACGGCGCCATGAGCCTCTTCTGGTTCGTCGGCGTCCACGGCCCCTCGATCGTCGAGCCCGCCATCGCCGCCGCTCTCGTTGCCAACATGACCGACAACCTGGCTGCGTTCCAGGCTGGCCAGCACGCTTCCGCTGTCCTGACCCAGGGTGCCCAGTACTTCGTCGTCTGCATGGGCGGCACCGGCGCCACGCTCGTCCTGGTCTTTATGTTCTGCTTCCTGGCCAAGTCTCAGGAGATGCGCGCCGTCGGTAAGGCCGCCATCGTCCCCGTCTGCTTTGCCGTCAACGAGCCGCTGCTGTTCGCCGCGCCCATCGTGCTCAACCCCGTCTTCTTTGTCCCGTTTGTCTTTGCCCCGATCGCCAACATCTGGATCCTCAAGATCTTTATCGACTTCTTGGGCATGAACGGCTTTATGTACACCCTGCCCTGGACTGTCCCCGGCCCCATCGGCACCATCATGGGCCTGGGCTTCCAGCCGCTCGCCTTTGTGATGCTCGCCCTTATCCTGGTCGTCGACTTCGTTCTGTACTACCCGTTCTTCCGTGCCTACGACGCCCAGAAGTGCGCCGAGGAGGCCGAGATTTCCGAGGAGGAGCTCGCCGCCAAGAACGCCGAGAAGGCCGCCAAGCTCAACGATGCCTTCCAGGGCAAGGCTGACGCCAAGAGCGTTGCCGCCGGCGCTGCTGCCGAGGCCGTGAAGGCCGCCGCCCCCGCCGCTCCCGCCGCTGTCCCCACTGAGGCAACGACCGCCAGCGACCTCAACGGCAAGCGCGTACTCGTGCTCTGCCAGGGTGGCGGAACCTCGGGCCTGCTCGCCAACGCGCTGGCCAAGGCCGCCAAGGAGCGCGGCATCAATCTTGAGACCGCTGCCGAGGCATATGGTAACCACGTCGACATGCTCCCCGACTTTGACCTGGTCGTCCTCTGTCTCTTATACACATCTGACGCTGCCGACGATACTCCTTGTGTAG
>CABRIC010000102.1 GCA_902470905.1 uncultured Collinsella sp.
TGGTGCTGGGCTTCGATAAGCTCGAGGATTACTTTGACAACCCCGCCTGCTTTGGTGCGACCATCGGACCTGTGGCCAACCGCACTGCAGGTGCCACGATCACCATCGCCGGCACGGACTGGCATATGCCGGCCAACGAAGGCGCCAACAACCTGCACAGCGATCTTGAGCACGGCCTGCACAAGCGCGTGTGGGATGTTGAGCTCGACGAGACTCACAACGCCGTGTGCATGACCACTTCGCTTGAGGATGGCGAGCTGGGCCTGCCCGGCAACCGCACGTTTACGGCCGTGTTTACCGTTACACGCACCGGCGTCTTTCGCATCGAGTATGGCTGCGAAAGCGACCGCGCCACCTACGTGTCTATGACCAACCACACATATTTCAACCTTGCCGGTCATAACGCCGGCGTGGACTGCGAGCACTTCTTTGTCGCCAACGCCGCCCACTACCTGCCCATTGACGGCCAGAACATTCCCACCGGCGAAATTGCTCCGGTCGAAGGCACGCCATTCGACTTCCGCGAGCTGCGTCCTGTCGCGCCCGGCATGGAGGCCGACGACCCGCAGATCAAGCAGGCACGCGGCTACGACCACTGCCTGTGCATCGATGGCTATCAGTACGGTCGCAACCTGCGCCGCGCGATGCACGTCGAGGAGATGTGGACCGGTCGTGAGCTGGACTACTACACCACCGCCCCGGGCGTGCAGCTCTACACCGGCAACTGGCTGGGCGACGAACACGCCAAGGACGATGCCAACTATGGCTGGGGCGCTGGCTTTGCCCTCGAGGCAGAGATGTACCCCGACACGCCGCACCAGCCGCTGTTCCCGCAGGGCATTGTGGGCCCGGGTCACCCCTACAGCAACGTGATCGAATACCACTTTATGAGGCACTAAGCCCGCAACGTGACATACCGTACAAAAATGCCCGTCGATGTTTTCATCGACGGGCATTTGCATTACCGCGACCATGGACCGCTCCGAACTCGGAATGCCTCAATCAGTCGCTTCCGGCTTGCTATCAAGTTTCGGTGATAATACGCCCCGATCCTCTCGGGTTCTTACTTTGGCGGCTACTCGGCAAACGCGTTGCCGACGCTCTGGCCGCCAACATATGTCTCTACGAGGGTGAGCTCGTGGTCGAACACGACAAAGTCGGCGTCGCGACCAGGCATGATGCTGCCGCACTTATCCTCGATGTGCGCGGAGCGTGCCGGCACCTCGGTTGCCATGCGAATGGCGATATCGGCGCTGGCGATGCCCCAGTCGACGATGTTCTTGACGCCCTGGGCAAGCGTGAGCACCGAGCCGGCAATGCTCTTGCCGTCAGCGAGCCAGCACAGGTTGTCCTTCATGATGACGTCCATGCCACCACTGGTGTAGCTGCCCTCGGGCATGCCGCCGCAACCCAGGCAGTCGGTGATGAACACCGTGTGCTGCCAGCCCTTGGCCTGCAGCAGCGCCTTGATGGCGGCAGGGTTTACGTGCTTACCGTCACAGATGATCTCGGCGTAGGTCTCGGGCGTGGACATAGCGGCACCCACGACACCGGGCTCACGGTGATGCAGCCCGCGCTGGCCGTTATAGGTATGCGTAAAGCAGCTGGCACCGGCGTTGATAGCGGCAATGCACTCATCGTAGGTGGCGTCGGAGTGACCGATGCTGGTCACCACACCCTTGGCGTTCAGAGCAGCCGCATAAGCAGCGGCACCGTCGCGCTCGGCCGCCATGGCGCTCTTGACGATGCGACCACCCGCAGCCTCCTGCCACTGATCGAAGACCTCCTCGGAGGGATCGATAAGATAAGCGGGGTTCTGCGCGCCCACGTGCTTCATGGTAAAGAAGGGGCCCTCCAGGTAGATGCCCTGAATGCGAGCACCGCAGAAGTCGGGGCCGCGACCCTCGTCTGCCTGAGCGATGGCGGCGCAGGCGTCCTTGATCTGCTCGACGCCATCGGTGAACGTCGTGGGCAGCCAGCTGGTGGTACCGCGACGGGCGAGCTCGGTCGAGCTGATATC
>CABRIC010000103.1 GCA_902470905.1 uncultured Collinsella sp.
CGACCTCGGCGGCCTGATCGCTCTCGACTACGGGAGCCGCGGGCTGTGTAGGATCGGGAATACCGGCAAAAAGGCCGGACTGCGCAGGCTGTGGCGCCGGAGTCGCAGGAGCCATGGGATCGGGAATACCGGCCATGACGGGTTGCGACGCAACAACGTCCGCCTGGGGCTGGTCCACGCGAGCGGTCACCTTCTGCACGGGCTCAAAACCCGCGGCCTCGGAAAGCTCGACATCATTGGTGGGATTGTAGGCAAAGGGATCTGATGCCGGCTGTGCCTGATCTGCCGGCTGTGCGGGGATCGGGCTAAACAGCTGATCCTCTGAATCCGGGGCGGCGAAACGAGTGCCCACGGCGCCTGGCTGCGTCTTGGGGGCGTCATCGCCCGCACCGGAGGTACGGAAGTGGTTACCCACTGGTGCTCCTTATCGTCGTGCGTTTAAACTACATGAGCGCTTTGTATTTTAGCAGCATTAGCTTTGCTGCACATAAGAAGCATGGCGGGGTTTGGTCTCACCGGCCGGGCGCAGGGTTACCTCCCAAATCGTCCTCGGACATGTCGGAGCTCCCGCTGCGCACTACGTGCGGCGGGAGCTCCTCCGTCCTGCGGAAAGATTTGGGAGGCAACCCTGCGCCCGGCCTGCGGTAACTAAGGGGTCGCCGCGTTTTACTTGGGTGCAGCAGCGCTATGCTTGAGGGCTGAATTGTACTTGACTGGGATGGACCCTTATCCCAAAGGAGGCTTTTTCTTGATGTGGGCTTGATTTAATTGTTGCGCAACTTGAATTTGGATTGTCGATTTACAGTGGCCTCGATAGGAACGTCTATGGTTGTGGGGGCTGGTATGAATTGTCCTTATTGTGGAGCTGAGTTGCGCGATGGCGTGAGGTACTGTACGGCGTGCGGGGCTGCCGTCAATGGCATCTCTGCCGATTCTGAGCTTCGAGTAAAGCCTCGGAACCACGTTGCGGTCATCCTTGCCTGCATGCTGGTAATTGGCATTGTCGGCGGTAGCTGTATGGGTCTTCATCTGCGGCAGGTGTTATCGCACTTTGCATCTGCCCATTCGGAGCACGCCATCGTGCTGGATGTCGCGGCTGCGGGCTGGGACACCGATAACGGAGCATCGCGCGTTCCGATACACATTACGGGCAAGACCATCGACGGAATAACGGTCGACAGGATTGAGTTCGTCGCCTCCGATGGCTCTGGCATCAATCTCACGCAAGGTGTATACACGCTTGAGGCAGCAGGTTCCCCTATCGCTGCGGACGGCACCATCTATCAAATTCCATGCACGAGTGCCACGCTCGTCCTCGATGATGCCTTTGCCATGAGCGAAACGATCGATCTGGCCGAGCTTGCAGAACAGGATTCGATTCTCACCTTCTGCCCCATTGATGCCGCCGATGTGACCAATGACGAAATCTATGATGCCGCTTTGCTCGCCATGACATACCGAGGCAGCGATGCCCCCGATGTCGCCGCACTGTGCCAAGCCGCAATCAATCGTCGCGACGGAGCCAGCACAAGCGGGAACGCCTTCGAAAGTTGCAGTGAAATACGGATTAGTTGAGCCTTTAGGCTGGCAAAACAGTCCTTATTTCACCGCAACTGAAACAGGGGCGCTCTCCAAGAGAGCGCCCCTGCCGGGTTTCCATAGTACTGGCGAAGCAGTTTTATAGTTCTGGCGAAGCAGTCCTTGAGATCCGCCTTGCCTTATGCCAAGAACTCCTTGGTGGTCGCCACGATGTTGGCGGCGTCCAGGCCGTACT
>CABRIC010000104.1 GCA_902470905.1 uncultured Collinsella sp.
GGTTGTGGCCACCACCACGACGAGGACCACGAGTGCTGCGGCGGCCACGGCCATGATGACGGCCACGAGTGCTGCTGCGGCCACCATCACGGGGAGTAGCGCCCATGAGCTGGACGTTCGTGGTGCTTGCGCTGGTGCTCTTTCTCTTTGCGATTTACATCGGCTTTTTGTGCGGCCAGTGGGCGTGCGAAAAGCGCGTCATCACCAAGCGCGACTACTGGATCGCCAATTTTGCAGGTGCGGCGGCAGTCGTCCTGCTAACCTGGGTGTTCTCGCTGTTCCCGCTGGTGCAGTTTGCGCCGATCGGCTGGCTCGGCGGCTTTATCGCCGGCCTTAAGATGAGCTTTGGCGAGTCCGTCGGCCCGTGGCGCAAGCACGACGAGGTCTTTAACGTCAACAAGGCACACCGCGCCGCCGCCGATGCGGGCGACGCCGAGGAGCGCCGCCGCGCGCGTCACAATGGTGCAGCCGACCGACAGCTCATCTCGGTCACCGATGACAGCAAGGGTGCTGGCAAGCACGCTAAGAAATAGTAAGAAGAGGTAACTATGGCAGAAAACAAGGAAGAACAGCTCACCGATGAGGAGCTGGCACAGCTTCAGCTGGCAGAGGAGAACGAGAACGCCGTCGACCGTCTGGTCAAGGAGCTCGGCTGCCCCACGCGCCGTATCCGCCAGTTTGCCGCCCGCGTGCTGCACCTGCTGGCCGAGCGCGATCCGCAGCGCGTCGTGCCCTGCGTGCCCGCGCTGATCGAGGCACTCGACCGCCCCGAGGCTCAGACCCGCTGGGAGGCCCTCGATGCCCTGGCGGCGCTCGCCACCACCTGCCCCGAGCAGCTGGGCGATGCCTTTGAGGGCGCCGAGACCGCGCTGTTCGACGAGATTTCCTCCACGCTGCGCTATGCCGCCTTCCGCCTGCTGTGCGTGTGGGGCGCCACGAGCGTCGAGCGTTCGCGCGAGGCTTGGCCCATCCTGGACGAGGCCATCCAGTGCTACCACGGCGACCTCGAGTATCGCGACATGCTCGGTTGCCTGTACGAGTTTGGCCAGGGCGAGATTGACGCCGAGGTTGCCGAGAAGCTCGCGCTGCGTCTTAAGTTCGATGCCGAGAACGGCAAGGGCAGCTATCTCAAGGCCCGTTCGAGCGAGATTTGCGAAATGCTTGTTAAACGTTTTGGCCTGGATCTCTCCAAAAAGAAGAAGCGTGCTAGCGTTAAAAAATCTGACGACGCCGAAGACGAGGAGTAACAGATTATGGCGCACGATGTAGTCCTGATTCCCGGTGACGGTATCGGTCCCGAGATTACGCAAGCCATGCGCCGCGTGGTCGAGGCTACCGGTGTCCAGATCAACTGGAACGTCCAGGAGGCCGGCGCCGGCGTCATGGACGAGTTTGGCACGCCGCTGCCCCAGCATGTGCTCGATGCGGTCGCCGAGACCAAGGTTGCCATCAAGGGCCCCATCACCACGCCGGTCGGCACGGGTTTCCGCAGTGTTAACGTGGCCCTGCGCAAGCATTTTGACCTGTACGCTTGCGTGCGCCCCTGCCTGTCGCAGCCGGGCGACGGCTCGCGCTTCCGCGATGTCGACCTGGTCATCGTGCGCGAGAACACCGAGGACCTCTACGCCGGCATCGAGTTCGATGAGGGC